>JAFIGH010000165.1 GCA_020831525.1 Opitutales bacterium | reverse complement strand
CGAGGAGGTGGAAGTGGTTGGAGAGCACACAGTAAGCGAGCAGCTCCACACCCGAGAACGCCGCCGCCCGCCGCATCGCCGCCGCCAGCGCGTCGCGCTCCGGCTCACCCAGCAGCCCCAGCTGCCGGGTAACGCGGCAGACACAGTGGAACGCCGCCCGGTGAGAACTCTTGATGCGAAGATGGTAGCTCATTGCACGAGGCAATCTGAACGGTCTGCCCAGCAAACGCAAGATATAAATCCGAATTTTTTATTGCAATTTAATAATTCACAAAAATTTATTTATTATAATAGTCTCACAATTAAATTTGTTGACAGATCTCTGTGGAGGGGGGTTGCTATCGGCGGGACGGACTGTAGGGGTGGAAGAATGGAGATGGAATACAGGAGACTTGGAAAATCCGGACTGAAAGTAAGCGCGCTATCCTTTGGGGCGTGGGTGACATTCGGGAAACAGGTGGGCGACGATGTGGCTGACGCCTGCATGAGCCGTGCCTACGAGGCAGGGGTGAATTTCTTCGACAACGCCGAAGCCTACGCGGATGGCATGGCCGAGAAGGTGATGGGGGATATCCTCAAGGCGAAAAAGTGGCCGCGGGACAGCTTTATTGTATCGAGCAAGGTGTTTTTTGGAGCGGAGCGAAGCGGTCCGAACCAGCGCGGGCTGAGCCGCAAGCACGTCACGGAGGCATGTGAAGCGGCGTTGAAGCGCCTGCGGGTGGACTACCTCGACCTTTATTTCTGCCACCGCGCCGACCCGGAGACGCCCATCGAGGAGACGGTGCGGACGATGAACACGCTCATCGAGCAGGGGAAAATTCTCTACTGGGGGACGAGCGAGTGGACGGCGCGGGAAATCGAGGAGGCGAAGCGCGTTGCCGACCGACACCACCTCATTGGTCCGACGATGGAGCAACCGCAGTACAACATGCTCTTCCGCGACCGCGTCGAAAAGGAGTATGCGCCGCTCTATGCGTCGCGTCACGGCCTCGGCACGACAATCTGGTCGCCGCTGGCAAGCGGTTATCTGACGGGAAAGTACCTCGACGGCATTCCGGAGGGTTCGCGGCTCGCGTTGTCGGACCTCAGTTGGCTTCAGAACCGTTTTTCCGACGAAGCCGTGGCGGCCAAGGTGCGAGCGCTCAAGCATTTCGCGGACAAGCGGGACGTTCCGCTCCACCGCTTTGCCATTGCGTGGTGCCTCAAAAACCCCAATGTAAGCACGGTGATCCTCGGTGCTTCGAGGCTGAGCCAACTGGAGGATAACTTGAAATCCCTCGAAGTGGTCGATCTACTCGACACCGAAGCGACGGAAGAGATTGAACAGATTCTCGATTCAGACATTCCATCGTAAGACAGGAGGTAATTGCATATGGCTAAGAAAGTTGGAATTGTTCTTTCGGGTTGCGGGGTTTTCGACGGTTCGGAGATCCACGAATCGGTGCTCACGCTGCTCGCCCTCGACCGGGCGGATGCGGAGGCGGTGTGCATGGCACCGAACGTCGATCAGCACCACGTGATCAATCACCTGAAGGGTGAGGAAGCGGATGATAAGCGCAACGTCCTCGTCGAATCCGCCCGCATCGCACGGGGCGAGATCGAAGACATCGCCGGCGTGCGCGCGGATGATCTCGACGCCGTGATTTTCCCCGGCGGATTCGGGGCGGCGAAGAACCTCTGCACCTTTGCTTTCGACGGTCCCAACGCGACCGTGAATCCGGAGGTGGAGCGCCTTCTCAAGGAGATGTTCGCGGCGCGCAAGCCCATCGGCCTCATCTGCATCTCTCCGGTGATCGGTGCCAAGGTGCTCGGCGACTCCGGGGTGGAGCTGACGATCGGCAACGACGCCGACACGGCGGCTGGCATCGAAGCTACCGGCGCCAAGCACATCAACTGCACGGTCACTGAGACCCACGAGGACCCGGAGCGCAAAGTCGTTTCCACGCCCGCTTACATGCTGGGCAAAGGCATCGGCGAAGTGGCCGACGGCATCGAAAAGCTCGTCCGCACCGTTGTCGCCTGGGCTTGATACGCGGATGAATCCTCATTCGTTTTCGGTTCGGAATGCATTGCCCGGCTCTCTTGCGCGGGCTGCGTTCGCTATCCGTTCCCTCTGCGCCGCACGCGTTTTCGCGGGGTGTGGCGTCGCCCTTTTGCTAGGTGCGGGTCTGTCGGCGCAACTCACGCCGGACGCGCCTCTGCGCCACTTCCGCATCCCCATGTTCGGGGACGACGGATTCAAAACGTGGGAACTGCGCGGGGTCGAGGGAATCTACCTGAACTCTGCGGAGAGCGAGATCGTCGGGCTCGATCTTCTTGTCTTTTCCGGCGACGAACGCGCGCTTGTGGAAAACCGTATCCGCAGTCCGCGCGCCCGTGTCCTCATGGAGAAAGCGCGCGCGCAGGGCGAGACCTCTATCTTTGTCACTGGCCCGAATTTCAGTCTTGCCGGGGAAGACTGGACATGGGAAGGGGAGGAACGGAAGATTACGGTGCGCCGCGCGGCGCGGGTGACCTTCGACGAGGATTTCGATATTTTGCGATGAGTTATTTGTCCGTCACATCACGGTTTTCGGCTGTTGTTGCCGCCGCCGCGGCACTGGTTTTTGCGGCGGTCTCTCTCGATGCCCGCGAGCCCCTGCGCACCACGGTGACGAGCGAGACCATCGAAATGCAGGGCACGGATGAGCGCAACTACTTCTACTTCCGCGACGATGTGGAAGTGCGCGGCACGAATCTGGAGATCCGCTGCGACGAACTGACCGTCATCGCCGGCCGCGCCGGGGCGGCGGAGGAAGGCTTCGGCGAAATCGGTGCGATCGAGAGCATCGTAGCTGTCGGCAATGTGGTGATCGTGCAGGAGGGACGCACGGCGTATGCGGGCCGGGCCGAGGTGAATCCGCGCGAGGGCACGGTGACTCTCTCCGAGAACCCGCGCGTCGTCGACGGCGATGTCGAGGTAGAGGGTTACCAATTCGTGCTTTTCCGTGATGAGCGCCGCTTCGCCTCCATTCCCGACCCGAACGCTCCGCCCGACCGCCCGAGCCGGTCCGTCGTCCGCCTCGGTGAACTGCCGGACCTAGGCTTCAGTCAGGACGAGGACCGCATCCGCGTGGGCCGAGACTCCTCGCGCCGTACGGAGAGGGAGCGAGACGACTCCGCACCGCGCGAGTATATCGATCCGTCGCGAGTTGAATCGGACGCTGAAGCGCCCCCCGTCGACGAAACGGAAACGGACGACGGGCGGGAGCGATGAACGAAGCGTTGCAGACTCGTTCCGCGGAGGCCCCGGCTCCTGACACAAAGGAGGTCGAACGTGTGTCCGCGCGCGGTCTCGTAAAGGTCTTCGGCAAGCGCACGGTTGTCGAGGGTGTCGACCTCCATCTCGACGCGGGCGAAATCGTCGGATTACTGGGACCAAACGGCGCGGGCAAGACAACAACCTTCTACATGATCGTGGGGCTCATTGCCGCCACGCGGGGCAAGGTGTTCATGAATGAGCGCAATATCACGCGCCTGCCCATGTACAAGCGCGCCCGCCTCGGCATCGGCTACCTGCCGCAGGAAGCTTCCGTCTTCCGCAAACTCACCGTGGAGCAGAATATCCGCGCCATCGCCGAGACGCTGCACCTGAGCCGGGCTGAGCGCGAACGATGCGTGGAAGAGCACATGGAAGAACTCGGACTCACCTCGCTCGCGCGGCAGCCCGCCTATACGCTCAGCGGCGGGGAACGCCGCCGCCTCGAGATCTCCCGCGCCCTTGTCACCTCGCCGCGCTTTCTCCTCATGGACGAACCATTCAGCGGCGTCGATCCCATCAGCGTCGCCGAAGTGCAGAAGATCGTCCTCAGCCTCAAGGACCGCGGTATCGGCGTGCTCATTACCGACCACAGTGTCCGCGAGACCCTGCGCATCTGCGACCGCGCCTACCTCATTCACCGCGGCCGCGTCCTCACCGAGGGCACGAGCGAGTTTCTCGTCAACGACGCCGACGCCCGCAGCGTCTATCTCGGCGAGGAGTTCCAGTTGTAGGCTCAGCGCGGGGGGCGGTCTCATCGTTTTCGCCAGCGGTCAATCAACTCCACCGCGGCCGTGCCCCAATCCGGATAGCGGAAGGCGAAACCGGCGGCGCGCAGACGCGCGGGTTCGACGCGTCGGCTCTTTAACCTGACTTCCCCGACATTGAGGCTGTAGGCCCCGTGTTTACCGGGGGCGGCGGTT
>JAFIGH010000007.1 GCA_020831525.1 Opitutales bacterium | reverse complement strand
AAAAGAGTCCGCCAAACCACAGTAATTGTTGTCTAAACTGACAGTATTGGGCGTCACGGGTTTCAATCCGCGCCCCCGTGAAGGGGGCGACTGTAGGGCCCCTCCGCCCAGTTGTGGCGGTAGGGGTTTCAATCCGCGCCCCCGTGAAGGGGGCGACGGCGGCGAGGAGCGGCCGGTCAAACTGGTCCTGGTTTCAATCCGCGCCCCCGTGAAGGGGGCGACGATACATGTGATCCATTCTTCGGCGAACGACCGGTTTCAATCCGCGCCCCCGTGAAGGGGGCGACATCGAGGACGAGGGCAAATGGTATGTCATCGAGGGTTTCAATCCGCGCCCCCGTGAAGGGGGCGACATCATCTGCACCCGCCCGTTGGCGAGGAGCAGCCAGTTTCAATCCGCGCCCCCGTGAAGGGGGCGACCGTCACGCGGTGCGCGTATCCGGGGCATGCACAAGTTTCAATCCGCGCCCCCGTGAAGGGGGCGACTTTTTGGTTTTCATAGTTTTTCGCAGATCATCCAAGTTTCAATCCGCGCCCCCGTGAAGGGGGCGACGGATGGGTGAGGGGCTGTGGATGCGTTACGGCGTGTTTCAATCCGCGCCCCCGTGAAGGGGGCGACGCCCGGCGCAGTCGGGGTTATCGTTCAGTCCGAAAGTTTCAATCCGCGCCCCCGTGAAGGGGGCGACCCGCGCGCGCTTCTTCTTCGCTGTCGGCGAGGCTGTTTCAATCCGCGCCCCCGTGAAGGGGGCGACACACCTTGCAAATAAGGCGTTTACGCCTAAAAAGTTTCAATCCGCGCCCCCGTGAAGGGGGCGACGGGGGGAGCGGCGGGAGCTGGATGACTACCGCGCGTTTCAATCCGCGCCCCCGTGAAGGGGGCGACTTCGCTGAAGCGGAAGCCTCAGCGGTATTGAGTGTTTCAATCCGCGCCCCCGTGAAGGGGGCGACCTTTGAGCAGACGCGGGATCTCGTGCGGATTGAGTTTCAATCCGCGCCCCCGTGAAGGGGGCGACGTTCTCAAAGCCGAGGTCGTTGAGCTTGACGTTGTTTCAATCCGCGCCCCCGTGAAGGGGGCGACGCTACTCCGTCTTGTTCGGAGTGTTTTCCGATGTGGTTTCAATCCGCGCCCCCGTGAAGGGGGCGACCGTCGAGGCGGCGCGGCAGCGGCTCGCGCGGGAGTTTCAATCCGCGCCCCCGTGAAGGGGGCGACCGTGGCAGCGCGTGTCAGGCATCGCCGGGTTTGTGTTTCAATCCGCGCCCCCGTGAAGGGGGCGACCGACGCCGTCTCGAGGGTCGGCGTCGACGAGAAGTTTCAATCCGCGCCCCCGTGAAGGGGGCGACCTCGGCGGCGGCGTCGAGGTCGGTGCCCGCGGGCAGTTTCAATCCGCGCCCCCGTGAAGGGGGCGACCCCGCCGAACCCCGCGCCAACGCCGCATGAAAAAGTTTCAATCCGCGCCCCCGTGAAGGGGGCGACAGGGCAACATCAACTGGGGGTCGGACTCATGGCGTTTCAATCCGCGCCCCTGTGAAGGGGGCGACTTTTTGCGCCTTCGGGCAGTTCGCCGCCAGTTTGCGTTTCAATCCGCGCCCCCGTGAAGGGGGCGACTTGAGGATTCTGCCGAACAAGGCGATATGTAAATGTTTCAATCCGCGCCCCCGTGAAGGGGGCGACAACGCGTGTGCACCTCGGCAACCTCTACAGCCGCGTTTCAATCCGCGCCCCCGTGAAGGGGGCGACGGATGACGGTGCGCGGGAGGATGACGGGCGATGGTTTCAATCCGCGCCCCCGTGAAGGGGGCGACCCCGAAGCAAAAAAACCGTGTTTGCCGGCAAACAGTTTCAATCCGCGCCCCCGTGAAGGGGGCGACATGTCCGGCTCGTAAACATTGAGCAGCCAGTGCAGGTTTCAATCCGCGCCCCCGTGAAGGGGGCGACACCTCTTCATGCTTTTTCCGGGGGCGGCGTTTGAGATGTTTCAATCCGCGCCCCCGTGAAGGGGGCGACCGCTAGTAAAGACGCACCCATCCACTCTTCGTTGTTTCAATCCGCGCCCCCGTGAAGGGGGCGACGCCGATCTTGATAAGATGGCAAGCGCTGAGCGCGAGTTTCAATCCGCGCCCCCGTGAAGGGGGCGACTTGACGCGGGCGCGTGCCTACGCCCAGCCCGCCGTTTCAATCCGCGCCCCCGTGAAGGGGGCGACCGCCGAGGCCGAAGCCAACCGCGTCCGGTATGAGGTTTCAATCCGCGCCCCCGTGAAGGGGGCGACAAAAACATCACACCAGGAGAAACCCATGACCGAAGTTTCAATCCGCGCCCCCGTGAAGGGGGCGACCGTGGCGTCCCTTCTTGTCGAGGGCGATGCCGCGTTTCAATCCGCGCCCCCGTGAAGGGGGCGACCATCTGCACCCGCCCGTTGGCAAGGAGCAGCCAGTTTCAATCCGCGCCCCCGTGAAGGGGGCGACACACCACCCAATCACCAGCAACAGAATACAGCCATGTTTCAATCCGCGCCCCCGTGAAGGGGGCGACGCGCCCTCGCGCATCACCTTGACGTTGTGCAAAGTTTCAATCCGCGCCCCCGTGAAGGGGGCGACGGCGGAAGGGTTAAGTGCTTGATAGGGTGCAGGTCAAGCGTGTGGATACGCGAACGTGCGGGTATTGAAAGCGCAGGCGCTTGCCGTGTTTTCTGATAGAACTGTCAAAGAAGGGAAAATCAGTGACTTACGAACGGCGCGAAGGGGCCGGGGACGGCGTGTTCGCTTGGGGTTCGCGGTGGGTCAGACGATGAGGGGGCCGCCGGGGTTGACGGAGGGTTTGGTGCCGAAGTGTTCGACGCGGCGGTCCCATTCCGCGCCGAGGTTGTAGAAGCGGATGGAATCGGTTTCAAGATCAACAATGTCGAGGAGCCGTGCTTTGAGGGCGGTGTATTGTGCGGGATTGACCTGGCATTCGAAGACGGAGTGTTGCACGCGCTGGCCGAAGTCGAGGCAGGCTTTGGCGGAGCGGCGCAATCTCCGGCGTCCGGCGGCGGTGGTGGTGTTGACGTCGTAGGTGACGAGGAGGTGCATGGCTTTTGGGCTGTGTGTGGGCGAGGTGGCTTGTGCGAGCGGTTCAGCGTGCGATATAGGCGGGGTAGGCGTCGAGGTCGCCGCGGAGGTGGCGGGCGAGGAGGCGTGCCTGGATGTGGGGCAGGAGACCGAGGGTGATTTTTTCCTCGAGGAGGGGATGGAGGATTTCGGTCTGCTTGCGTTCCTGCCAGTGGGTGAGGACTGTTTTGCGGGCGTCGTCGCGAAGGTAGACGCCGCCGTTTTCGCGGGTGTCGAAATGGCGTTCGGTGATTTGCCGCCGGTTGAGGAGGGTGAGGGCGGCGCGGTCGGCGAGGAGGGCGCGGAATTCCTCCATGAGATCGAGGGCGAGGGAGGCGCGTCCGGGCCGGTCGGTGTGCAGGAAGCCGCACTGCGGGTCGAGGCCGCAGGATTCGAGGGCACTGCGGCAGTCATGGACAAGGAGGACGTAGAGGAAGGAGAGAAGGGCGTTGACGGGGTCGGCGGGCGGGCGGCGGCTGCGTCCGGAGAAGGTGAGGGCGGTGTTGACGAGCATGCCAGGAAAGGCGGCGAAGTAGAAGGTGGCGCTGTCGCCCTCGACGCCGCGGAGGTTGTCGAGGTCGGCGGCGTTCTGGGCGAAGCGCGCGCGGTGGGCGAGCTGGTCACCGGCGGCGAGGAGTTTTTCGCCGGCGAACGGGGCTTTTTCGCCGTGGTCGCGGGCGGCGCGGAGGAGGACGTGGCGGGCGTTGGCGATCTTGGCGCAGACGATGTTGCGGGCAATGGCGAGGGTGGCGTCGGCGTGGTCGGCGGCGCGGTATTGCGCACGGCGCAGAAGGATGTTGCCGGAAGTGAAGCCGCGCGCGGCGGCGAGGAATTTGCCGTGCGGGGAGTGGAAGGAGAGCGCGACATCGGCTTCGGCGCAGGCACCCATGAGGGCGGCGGAGGCGGTGCAGTCCCAGCCGAAGCAGACGATGCCGTCGAGATTGTGAAGGGGGACGCGAAGCTTGGTTGCGCCTTCATGGCGCACTTCGACGGCCGCGCCGTCTTTGCGCAGGTAAGCGCCTTCGAGGGTGACGAAGAGGGTGTTGAGGTGGCGGCGCATTGTCGGGATTTAAAATCTGAAATCGGAAATTTGAGATGGGTTTTTCAAATCTGTAATCTGAGATCACTTGGCCGGTCCGTGTTTCTTTTCCCATGCTTGGCGCATGGGGTGGTCAGGGGGAAGATTGGACATGGCGTAGCGTTCCCATTCGAAGGCATCGTCTTTGCGTTTGAACTCGGCGCGCGTGCGGTCGTCGCGTTTGGACCATGTGATTTTCTCTTTTGCGGCGATGAGGAAGTCCTCGCAGCCTTCGGCGAGTTCGATGGCAGTTTGCCAGACGGGCAGGTCTTCGAAGCGTTCGTAGGTGGGCATGGTTTTATGGATTTGAGATTACGGATTTGAGATGGATGCGGTATTGGTGAGATTACAGGTCTGAAGACGGGAGGTTTGCGAGGTTTGCGGCGAACCATGCGGCGGTGCCGCGTTTGAGGCGCATGGCTTTGGGCTGGCAAAGGTCCTTGAGCGAGCAGGGATCGCAGAGTCCGGGCGCGTATGTGGCGTGAGGGGTGTTTCCCGTCTCTTTCATTTCCCGTACGCTCCCCGCGACGGTGAGGGTGAGAGCGCGCAGTTCCGCGTCGAAGGTGACGGCGGTGCGGCGCTGGCGCTTGCCGTAAAAGAGGAAGCCCTCGGTGACGGCGCCTTCGCCAAGGCCGAAGACTTCTTCGAGGCAGATGGCCTGGGCGCAGATCTGGATTTCGTCGGCGCGGTGGGCTTTGGGTTTGCCCCGTTTGTATTCGACGGGAACGACGCGACCGTCGCGGTGGATTTCGACGACGTCGCACACGCCGGTGAGTCCGTGTCTATCGGAGTGGACAGGCAGCCCCCGGACAATGCGCACGCCCGGCCGCGTTTCGCCCGCGCCGGAGTGGGCGCGCTTGTGGAGCACCCGCCCCTCGGCGGTGGCACGGTTTTCCGCCCAGACCCGCTCGACATGTATGAGCGCACACTGCCGCGGACAATACAGGTAGTGCTGGAGGGCGGAGAGCGGGACGGGGTCGGGCGGGTCAGTCATGCACGAAGGGGTTGACGACGCGGGTGCCGCCGTAGGTTTGTCCGTGGCTGAGGTCCTCGGAGTAAAGCAGCTCGCAGTCGGCGGCATTGGCGGAGCCGACGATCAGGCTATCCCAGTGCGAGAGGCCGTAGCGCAAGTGGATTTCCAGCGCCCGGACGAAGGTCTCCGTGGTCAGCGGGAGGATGCGGAACAGCATCCATTGGCGGATCCAATCCTGCTCTTCGGCGGGGCTCAAATCCAACTTGTCCGGGTGGCGGGCGTTGGCGACAAACTCGTTCAGGACCTGCACCGAGAGGAAGAGACCGCGTTGCAGGAGGAGATCGCGGGCTGTCCGCGATTTGGGAGGGAGGGGATCGGTCTCCTCCGCCGCGTAGACAAGGATATTGGTGTCAACGAAGGCGTTCGGCATGGATTTCGTCGCGGGTGAGGGGTTCGACACCCTGCTTCAAGGGCTTTGCGCGCGCTTCCGCCTTTCGGTAAAGCCGCTTCAACGAGGCGATCCGGCGCGCCTCGGGGTCGGCATTCTCCACCGGTTCGGCGGCGAGGAAATCCCGCACCATCGCGCTGACGGATGTGCCCTGACGGGCCGCGCGAACGCGCGCTTGGCGATAGGTCGCCTCATCGATCTTGAGGGTGATGTTTTTTGTTTTCATTTTCGCACAGTAACTGTGCAACTGTGCCCAGTCAAGGGAGACCGGCCCCTCTTGGAAATTGCTGAAAAACCATTCGAGAGGTCAAAGGCACGTCCATTCCGGAAGCCGATGTCCGGATCGCCTCCGTCGCCGTTTTGCATGGCGGCCTTCTCCTCACCCGCGGCAGCCGTTTCGGAAGCCCGCCGCAGGTGAGGATGGCCGGGATCGAGGAGGGTTAGATGCGGCGGATGAGGGTGACGCCGTTGCCGAGGTCTTTGGAGTCGCCGGGTTTGATGTAGTCATCAAGTGGTTTGCCGTCGAAGGTGATTCGCTGGGCGTAGTCGGCGAATTTGCGGGGCGGCTTGCCGGATTCGGCCGGGGAGTCTTCGAAGGAGGTGATTTTGAGCCGGTCGAAGAGGGTGTGGGCGTGGGCGTTACCGAGCTTCTTGTCGTGTTTGAAGACGAGCAATGCGCGAGAGGCCATGCTGCCCGCCGGACGGGCAGCGGACGCATCAAAATCGAAGGCATGTTCCAATGCTTGGAAGAGGGTTTCCAAGTCGGAGTCTCCGCCTTCATCGGAGAAACCGGTTTGGTCGCCGAGAAAGGGATTGACGGTTCCGTGGCTGCGGTAGAGGGCGTAGGGAACGGTGAATTTACGGCCCATGGTGCGATTGTCGCCGGATTGCTTCTCCGCTTCCTTCTCGGTGGTGACGGCCATGCGGGTCACGGCGTGTTCGCTGGTGACGACGGGGTCGATGGAGCGAGCGAAGGAGAGCTGCACCGGTCCGCGCACCTGACCGCAATTCACATCAGTGGTCATGACAGCGCCAAAAGTGCGGATGTCAAAAAAGTTGGCGCACATCCATTTTTTGATCCGGTCGGCGTCTTCGAGTTTCTTTGGGAGCTTTTTGGTCTCGGGTTTGAGACCTTCGGCTGTGTAGGCGCGTTTGTGCTGAAGGTTGAGCACCGCCTTTTCGCGCACATAGATATCGAATCCGGGGGAGGAACCATCGGTGTCTTTGCCTTGGTGTTCGGCATGAGTGGTTTCGATAAAATTTCGAATTTTTCGCTTAAGGCATACATCCGTGACAAGGCCTTGACCGGTCTCGGCATCGAGGCGGGGAAGATTGCCCGCATCCGGGTCGCCGTTGGGATTGGCGTCGAGAGCGTCGAAGAGATAGATGAAGTCGTATCGGTTTTTCATGATGTTATGTATGTTTGTTTTGCGTGAATAATTAAATACAGTTGGAATTATGCGTTTTCTGACTCACTTTTATCCATTGAAAGATCTCGAAAATATTGATGCTGATGGTAGTATCCAACGGCGAACAGTGATTGCTGCACCAAGTCCAATTTTGCGGGGTAGATGGGGGTCCTTCCTTTGAATCGCTGTTGTATCTCTGAAACAATATCCGCGTAGGATAGAGAAGATCCACGAGGGTGGCTCTTTTTTGCTGTGTGGTGATGGTGGAGTCTCTCAAGGCGGCCAAAGACCGAAAGGGGAGTCGCGGAAGCAGATGAATACATCGTTTCTCGGATAGTCCTTTCAAGTTTCCAATCATGGGCATGTTTTTGCGCCATTTCGTAAACGGCGAAAAGTCGCCCTAGATGGTATGCTGGTTCAGTTCTGTCTTTGTCTATTGCGGTGCTTATGTTCATTTTGTAATTACGGTTGAGATACGATTTTAGAATTGCTGCTCGAAGGTAGGCACTTTCTCTGGCTTTGAATGTTTCCAGTGCTGAATCCTTTTGCATATTCGGGTCGATGGCTCGATCTGCCTTAATTCGGCCAATTACTTTCAAAGCCAAAGAGTTTGGATAATTGCCGCCCGTCAGGATAGCGGCTACTATCGAGCGGATTAGCGTATTTGGTAACGTATTCTCATTCCGGCAGGTTTGACTAAGAAGGTCTTTGATTGTAGGAAACTCTCGACCGACTAAATCACCGTCTTTGTTTTTTGATGGGCGCTGGATCGCCAAATCCTCGTGATGTCGGGCAAGGTTGCGCAGGAGTTCTTCAATCGGTGAGCTAAACCAGAAGCGCACTCCGATGCGCCCTCCCGCTTGGCCTGTGAGACCGAGGATGTAAAAGGTTCGGTCCTTTTCTTCGAGGAACGTAGAATCGACTTCGCCTCCGGAGCGGAGAGCGCGGAGGGCGGCGTGGAGGCTTTCTAAAAGCTGTTTCCGTTGGGCGGGTTCGTCGTCATGATCTTCGGATTCGGTTTCCGCATCATCACCGCCTCCACCAAAGAATTCACTGATTACGCTTTCGGTCTTCGTGTATGCGGGTGCGTCCGTCCAGAAGACGGTGGTGGCGTCGCCGATACGAAGACGGTGCCTGCGGCTGGAAAGCAGGGCGTTGAGCGTTTTGCAGTATCTGGTAGCGGCATCTTTGGAAACCGGAGCGTTCTGGCCCGAGGACTTGCCGAAGGATTCGTAGGCGTTGGTGTTAAAAGAAACGATGAGCGCGCCTGCGCCCTGGGCATCTTTTACTCCTTTGATTTTTGGCTCATGGAGTTCGGCAATGGGCGCGAGTCGACCGGTGATCAGGCAGAAGGCATCCTCTTTGGAGTCGGCTTCATCTGATTGAATCGTTTTTTGCCACCACGCTTCGATGGCTGGTTCTTCATGGACGAAGTGAGTCGCGCCACGAATTTGGAAAACACCGAAGCCAGTCGCGAGGTCTGGAAGTTGGGGGTGGTCGGCGGCACTTTCGGGAGTCCAGCTTTCAAGGAAACGGCACACCGCTGAGAACGCGGGTTGATTGATGGATTTTTCGTGGGCGAGGTGGTGCGCGAGAGAGGCTTCAAACGTTTTGATGGCGCGATCAGCGTCTTTTCTCGCCTTTTCTTCGTCTTTGTCAGGTACTTTGTAGCCAAGGAGGTAGCCGGTATTGTCCCAGAAGAGACAGGGATTGATGCCTGCACCGGGCGGCTTACTGGTTCCGGGGACGCGGTGGGTCTGGGCGCGACGCTGGTTTCCCTCGCCAAGCCGATGATCTTGGATGCCCACCAGCGTCCCGTCGGGTTCGAGGACGATGACAAAGCTTATCTGCTGAAGGCTGAAGCCCTCGGGAGCGACATCGTAGGCGGGATCGGCTGCAAGGCGGTCGTGAAGATCGTGTAAGGCTTGGAGAATCATAACTGCGGGGCGTTTGGATTAGAGGAGTCTGCTAAGCAGGCCTGTATATCGATGATTCCGTCGCTCAATTTTGCGCGAAAGAAACGTGGCTCGGCTTGTAGTCGTTTGCCTTGGTTGGATTCAATGAAGGAGCCTTTCTTTGACTTGGTCTCAGTGTAGTCCATGTCGTAGAGCATGTAGCCGAGATCCTTATCGCGGTCGCTCTCCGGCAGTTTGGATGGAGGAAAGGAGGCATTTTGATCAACCCACTCATAATTCACCGGAAACTCCCGCGTCCCGAAGTAAGGCTGGTGAAAATGCCCGCCGCTGCGGGCGCGGCGTTCAAAGGTGGCGAGATGCTTGCCAACGCACTCGGTCTCGGAAAGGGCAGGGCCTCCGCGCTCGAAGCGAAAGTCGAGAATTTTGATTGATGCCTCGATTCCGTAGGCGACATCACGCAGAAGCAGGGAAGCACGTTGTTGGCGGTTGTCTTCAACCTCAAACCCAAGACGGTTGGATGGCTCGCCTTGCATGGCCGCAGAGGCCGGGGAGGTGGCTTTGCGTCCAACTTCGTTGCGGCGAATGGATGTCCAGCGAATCGGCTTCAGCTCATGAATCCGATCAATGCGCCAGCGAAACTGCGGTTTCCAGTAGATCGCTTCAAGGATACCGCGAGCGGCTGAAGGCGTGATGACGTCGTAGGAGACGCGTTCGACCTTCATTTCGGGTCGGGTGAAGCAGGCGAGGTCACCCCAGACGTGCAGTTTGATTCCTAATGGCATAATTTGATGGCGGTTTTGGAGTTGCTTTGAGGCCGAAATGCATTCACTTTGCATGTATGAAAACAATGACTATTCGTGGAGTCCCGGAGAGCGTGCATAGCGCAGTGGCTGAACGTGCTCGCCGAAATCGCCGAAGTCTCAACCAGCAGGTGATTGCGGAGCTGGCGGGCGAAGCGCATGAGCTGTCCGATGCCGAATCCAAGCGAAAGCGGGCGGAGGCGATCCTTTTGGCGGCTGAACGAGCGCGGGGAGGACTTCCGCGATTCCTGAGCGCGGAGGAAATCGATGCTGCCGTGCGGGAGGGACGGGCATAATCGGGGAAGGTTTAGTGGATTGGCGGTTCTTTTCACTTGAAAAATTCACAGTAATGCGTTTTATGGTGGGGTCAATATGATTGTTGTCGATAATACTGTTTTGTCGGACCTTATACTGGGAGCCGATGCAGTGAGGGAATCTGCCAAAATTCTGGTGCTTGAGGATCCCGATTGGATTTCGGCGTCGCTTTGGCGTTTTGAGTTTGGAAACGTGTTGTGGAAAATTTTTCGGAGCCCGGGCGATGAGTGGGAAAATGTCGAATCGCCAAAGGTCGTGTTTGAAGCGGCGGACGCAGCTCTTCTGGAGACTGTGGAGTCGCTTGATTCTTGCGAAATTTTTAGCATTGCTACGCATTCGGACCTTACATTTTACGACGCGTCCTATGTCTGGCTTGCCCGTGAGCGAGGGCTGAAGTTGCGGACCCGGGACAAAAAGATTTTGCGCAAGTGTCCGGATGTGGCGGTTGCAATGCCCTCCTGAAACGGTTATTCATTGGCCGAGTCGATGAATGGTGAGGGCAACCCTTCATCGCGGATTGAAACACAGTCATGCGATTGCTCGCGGCTATGAGATTCGGACCGTGCCTTCGGGTACGGTCCGTTATTCTTCTTTTAAAGGATGAACGCATCGGCATCGGAGTGTTCGGCGTTGACGATAAGACCAAGCTTTGGGTCGTAGTGGTTCTTTGGATGCGTAAGGATGGGGAACTGGTCGTGGTAGATTTGGATCGCTCCCTCCCGGCAGAGCCGCTCATGAATTTTTTTCGGAATTTGGACAGTATAGCTTTGCAGTCGGCGGTGAGCGTTTCGAGGTGCGGGATAATGGCGGCGATGGCTTTCCCTGATTCCCTCAAGGAGTCCGCAAATTTCCACAGACTTTGCGCTGTCTTGGCCGGGCCAGAGATCGGGGACCGGCTCGATGATGACGGGTGTTTGAAAGTCCTCGATGAGGCGAAAGGCCTCAGCCGCAGTGCGGTACGAAAAACCAAAGGGGTGCTGGCGTTCGCTGCGATCAATGTTAAAACATGCGAGGATCTCGGGCTTATCCCAGTTCTCACCGTCGTTGCCGCCGCTCAGCCAATAGTGAATTTCAAAAAAGCGACGGATGGCCTCAGGCCCGAGGAGATCGCTGTGGTCCGGCAAGACTTGGCGAGTTGCGTTGATGGCCTGCTTTAGGAAAGTCGGGGTTTTTGCATCGGTCGGTTCGAAAAATACGGTCTCGCCGAGCAAAGCGTGGCCCTCGGTATTGGAAAGTTTGCCATGGCGATTGCAGCGGCCTGCGGCTTGGGCGAAAGAGTCGAGGCCGGTAAGAGCGCGAAAAACGACCGGAAAATCAATGTCGACGCCCGCTTCGACCACCGTTGTCGCGATCAATCGGCAAGGTTCGTTATTCAACTCGCGGGATCGGATCGACCGTAAAACAGCCCGTCGATGCTCCGGACAAAGTTGCGCGGAAAGGTGGAGGTTTTCTTCGGATTGTTTGCCAAGCAGTTCAAGAATCTTGGCGGCGTGCGGCTTTGAATTGAGTATGCAGAGGACCCGGGGGTATTGGCGAAGCCGGTCGACCAGTGCTTCATCGGATAGTGATTCGGGGGTTGATGGGACTGAGACGCGCTGGAGCGCATTAAAGAGTCTTGGGACGTCTTTTATGATTTCGCGTTCGGTTGGCAGATCGAGGCTGATTTTGTTGAAGGGATCCTTCTCCCCTGACCGCTTCCCGATGGCGGGCTGGGTGGCTGTGCAAAAAACGATGGAGCAATCGGCGACTGATTGAAGGTTGCGCAGGGCGTTAAGGCACGGGGAAAGGAGATTGACGGGGAGGTTCTGTGCTTCATCCAAAATGACGACGGACCGTGCGATGTTGTGCAGTTTCCGGCTTCTTGAAGTCTTGTTGGCAAAGAGCGATTCGAAAAATTGCACACTCGTGGTCACGACGAGGGGAGCATCCCAGTTTTCGGCCGCCAGTCGGCATACAGGACGTTCGTGTTCATCATCTTCGGCTGACTCGAAATTGGAGTGGTGTTCGAGGACCAGACTTTCGCTCAGTTCCGGCGGAAGGCATGCAATCAGCTCGGCAAACGCATTGCGAAACTCCCCGGCATTCTGTTCGATGATGGAAGTGTAGGGAATGACGTAAATGACGCGGCGAAGACCGTGCGTGATTGCGTGTCGAAGGGCGAAGGCAAGTGAGGAGAGGGTCTTGCCACCGCCAGTGGGCACGGTAAGGGTGAACAATCCCGGTGGACGTCTGGCGGCGGCCAAGCAATCCGCACGAACGCTTGCCCGGTGCCGGTTAACCGACGTCGTGGGCTCGCCGAAAGACCGGTTTTTTGCCTCCAGGGCTTCTTCCATGCGGGAGAGAATGTCGTCAGGCCAGTTCGGTCTTCGCGCGCCTTGGTCGAAATTCATAAACGCCTCGGTGGCGATGAAGTCAGCGTCGACCAAGCATGAGAAGAGCAATCGCGTGAAAAGAGCGATGGCTGGGCCGTCCTTCGGGTTCAGCATCGTGATACGCTCCGGCGGTTGGCGATTGAGCAAGATTTCTGGCGCATACTCCTTCCATTGCGGAAGTTCGTGGTCGCGTAATCGACGAAACAAAGAGGCTCGGTCCGGTCCGATCCAGTCGGCGAGACCGGCGTGGTGCCCCGCGATGAGAAAGGCAAAGAGTTGCCCAATCCCATCGATGGAGGAGTAGGCGTGAACGGCTCCGGCAGATGAATGATTTGCCTGTTCGCGTATTCCTTGAAGTCGTTCCTGGAATTCGACCGAAAACTTCCCCAAGTCGTGCCACCAGCCGGCGAGTTCGCCCCAGGATTTTGCGGCGGCGGCTTCGGCGGAGCCGGGCGGAAACATTTCCGCCGCAAACTCTCCGGCCCAGTAGGCGACCTTGTTGAGGTGGCCGTGCATGGGCTCCAACCGGCGGCATTTTTCGCACGAAGTCTCCTGACACTCGGAGTCACCCGCTCCGAAAGGGGTGAAAAGTGGTTCCCAGCTCTCCCGGGGCTCTCCTTCTTTCGTATGCGCGTAAAAATTCATTTTCGGGTAATCGTAGCAGCAAAGACAGGACAACAGCGGTCAGAGAAGAATCTCTTCCTCGCGGACTGCTGGAAAGTCTCCTGTCGGTCGGTGGATTGGAGGAACTGGTGGGCGGGCCATGTCGATCAGGTTTCGGCTTTCGGAAAATACCGCACGTGCGGAAGGCCTTCAAAGTGGTCGTCCTGCGTCCAGAGGGTGGCTTTGCGGGCGAGCGTGATCGCGTAGATCAGGGAATCGGCGAGAGGGAGTTTGTATTTGATGAAGAGGTCGGCGGCGGAAACCGCGATGGCTGCGTCCACCGGAACGACGATCCCGGAACGCATGGCATGGGTGACGTCGTCGGCCATTTCGCGGGTGCGCTGAGACAAGGCGACTTTGCGCACCTCGGCGATGACAAGGGAGGGCACGATCAGATCCGGCAGCTTGCGGAGGATGGGCGCGAAGTGGCGGGTGTTCGGGCCATCGTCCAAACACTCGACCCACGCCGAAGAATCGAGGATGTCGGGTCGGCTCACAGCGCCCGGTCCCCCTCGCGTTCGAATTCAAGGGGTCTGCCCGACTTTTTCAGGAAACCGACGAGCTGCTCCGGCGAGAGAATAGGCCGAAGCTCGATCCGCCCGCCGTTTTCGGTGACTTGCAGCTTCTGGCCGGGTTTCAGCGACATCTTCCTCCGGATTTCCTTTGGGATGACGATCTGGTATTTGGTGGAAATTTGTGTTGTTGTCATACGAATAGAAATTGTATTACGTTCCGGATTTCGCAAGGCGAATCGGCGGACAGTTTCATGCGGGAAAGGTTTCGAATTGATTGCGTCTCGAATGCACAGGTGTAGAAGGGGCTCATGAAAACGATGACCCTTCGAAATGTTCCGGATGCGTTGCATGCTCGTTTGAAGGAGAGTGCCCGCCGGAATCGCCGGACCCTGTCTCAGCAGGTGATTGTGGAACTGAGGCGGGTTGATTTGGAAGCCCGTGTCCGAAAGAAGGCCGACGCGGAACGTCTGATCCGTGAGGTGGAGGAGGTACGTGCTCGTATTCCCGGATTCTTGACTGCGGAAGAAATCGACGCCGCGAAACGTGTCGGGCGGGCCTAAGGTCCGGGTGCGATTGGGCCAATTGTTTCGTTTTCGTGTGGGCGTGGCAGTTCATCAAAGTTATCCCCACTCTATCACGGGACCCCGGACAGGGAGTGTCCGCCACTTGGTGGAGGGAGATATTTTTTTGAGAAATGTTGGGCGATGGTGGTGAAGGCTTCGCGGAGTTCGGGTGGGCCGAGGACGGTGGCGTGTTCGCCCCATGCGAGGAGCATGCGCTGGATGTCGCGCCGGACGGTGCGGTCGCTTACGCCGAGTTCCTCCGCGAGGGAGCGGCTGGAACATGCTTGTCCGTCCTCGAGGGCGGTGTGGATGTGGTGGAGGCGGACGGGGGCGGTGGGTCCGTAGACGGGCATGACACAAGCATTTGGAATATCGCCAGCTATGGGAAGGAAAAACGTAAGGGAGGCGGGCGGGCGGAGGACTGTCGCGCAACGGCGGGGGAGGCGGCGATTCGGCTGCGGCGCGCGCGGGCAGTGGGTTCACACCGGGTTTCCGCGGGGGAACAGCCGGTTGCCGGGCGGGCGAATGCAACTTCCTTGTTGCATGGCGGGAGAGTCGGCACAAGAGTAGCTGTGGTAACGGGGAACCCAAGCTTGCATGGATTTTACAAGGTATACGACAGACGGATTTTTCGACGAGATGTTCGCGGCGGACGGCGAGGTGCGGCCGCACTACCGGAAGCTGCTGGAGAGCCTGAGCGGATTGAACGAGGCGGAGTTTGACCGGAAGCGGGGGGCCATCGACCTCTCTTTCCTGCGGCAGGGGGTGACGTTCACGGTTTACCATGACGAGCAGGGGACGGAGCGGATTTTTCCGTTCGATTTGATCCCGCGCATCATCCCGCAGGTGGAGTGGCAGTTGATCGAGCGCGGGCTGACGCAGCGCATCCACGCCCTGAACGCCTTTGTGCACGACGTCTACCACGACCAGCGGATCGTGAAGGAAGGGATTGTGCCGGAGTCGTACATCAAGTCGGCGAAACACTTCCGTCCGGAGTTTATGGGCACGGACGTTCCGCGCGACATTTACGTGCATATCTGCGGGACTGACCTGATCCGCGACGGAGACGGGAATTACCTTGTCCTCGAAGACAATGCGCGGTGTCCCTCCGGGGTCTCCTACATGCTGGAGAACCGGCAGGCGATGAAGCGCGCCTTTCCCTACCTTTTCCCGCGCGCGGGGGTTGAGCCGATCCTTGGCTACAGCGAGGACCTCCTGCGCACGCTGCGCTGGATCGCGCCGCACGGAAAACAGGATGCCAACGTGGTCATTCTCACGCCGGGCGTCTACAACAGCGCCTACTTCGAGCACTGTTTCCTCGCGCGCCAGATGGGTATTGAGATCGTGGAGGGGCGCGACTTGATCGTGCGCGACGCCAAGGTCTACATGCGCACGACGAAGGGATTGCGCCAAGTGGATGTGATCTACCGGCGCATCGACGACGATTTTATCGACCCAAGTGTCTTTCGTCCCGACTCCCTCCTCGGTGTGCCGGGGCTGGTGAACGCCTACCGGGCTGGCAACGTTGCCCTCGCCAACGCCATCGGCACGGGCGTGTGCGACGACAAGGTGATCTATTATTTCGTCGAGAAGATGATCCGGTTCTACCTCGACGAGGAACCGGTGCTGCGCAACGTGCGCACCTTTCTCGCGTCCGAAGAGGAGGATTACAAATACATCATGGATCACCTGCCGGAACTCGTCGTCAAGTCGGCCAACGAGGCCGGTGGCTACGGGATGCTTGTCGGGCCGAAGTCGTCGAAGGCGGAGATCGAGAAGTTCCGCGGCCTCATCCGGGAAAACCCGCGCAACTTCATCGCGCAGCCCACGATCGCGCTTTCCCGGCACCCGACTTGGACGGAGAAGGGCTTCCGCGGGCGGCACATCGACCTGCGGCCCTACATCCTCTGCGGCGAAACGGTGAAGATCGTGCCCGGCGGGCTGACGCGTGTGGCGCTGCGGGAGGGCAGCCTTGTCGTGAATTCGTCGCAGGGCGGGGGATCGAAAGACACATGGGTGTTGAAAGGAGAGGAGTAAACATGCTTTCGAGAGTTGCCGAATCGTTGTATTGGATGAGCCGCTACATCGAGCGGGCGGAAAACACCGCGCGCCTGCTCGACGTGAACCTGCAGATCCTCATCGACTTCACCGGTTTTCTGGAGGGCGACGAGAGCGTTTTCTGGGAGGCGGTCGTGAATTCGACGGGCGAGGAGGGACGCTTCCATGAGACGTACGACGAAGTTACGGGCGACACCGTGACGGAGTTTCTTACCTTCGACCGGAACAATCCCGGCTCCATCCTTTCGAGTGTCTACGCCGCCCGCGAGAACGCGCGCATGATCCGCGACCAGATCTCCTTCGAGATGTGGGAGTGTATCAACGAACTCTACCACTTTGTGAAAGACGGTTCGACAGATGAGATTCTGCGCACCGATGTGTCGGAGTTTTTCGATCAGGTGAAGGCGTTTTCGCACCGCTTCCAGGGACTCACCGGATCGACCTACATGCAGGGCGACGGTTTCAAGTTCATGGAGACCGGTAAGTTTATCGAGCGCGCTGACCAGACCTCGCGCATCATCGATATCAAATACTTTATGGTTCTGCCGAAGGGCGCGGATGTCGGGGGTACTGTCGATGTCGCCGGCTGGATGGCCGTCCTGCGCTCATGCAGCGCCCTCGACGCCTTTCACAGTCTGTATCTCGACGAAATCTACTCTTGGAACGCATCGGAGTTTCTCCTTCTCGACCGGCGGTTTCCGCGCTCATTCGTTTTCTGCGTGCGGCAGGTCGACAAAAATCTCCGCGCCCTCTCCGGGACGCCGCAGGGGCTCTTTACGAATGAGCCGGAGAAACTGGCGGGGCGCCTCCAAGGCGAACTGACCTACTCGACGATCGCCGAAATCTTCGAGAGCGGGCTGCACGAATACATCGACGGCCTCCAGCAGCGCCTCATCACCCTGCACGCAGCCATCGCCGATGAGTTTTTCGACATTCCCTTCGTCGACATGGAAGCCGAGATCCAACATCAGCGGGCGTGGTCGAGCCAAGGCTGAGGGGCGGTTGGAGGCGGCCAAATAGACGGGAATTCTCCGAAGACCGAATCGCGCTTCACCCCGCGCGGAAGGCGATGCCGCGGATGTGGCCGCAGCCGGGGAGCGAGCGCAGGGCGGTCATGATGCGGTCTTCGCGGAAGACAAGCTCGCGCCGGGCGACGGCACCGGGCGCTTTGACGAGCAGGGTGTCGGAGTGGTCGATGCGTTCCGGCGCGCATAGGTGGGCGAATTGTTCGCCGACGATGGACCGCCAGTTGCGAGCGATGGTCTCCTCGGGGGTTTCTTTGCCGATCTGGTAGCGCTCGATGCAGGCTTCGATGACGGAGTCGAGCCCCTTTGTGCCGCGGTCGGTGGCCCGGCTTTGCGGTTCCTCGAAGCCGCGGAGGCTGCTGATGAGGTCGCTTACGTGGGGCGCGTGCGTCCGCGCGCCCGCCAACCACGAGGTATCGCGGTTGCTCCGGGTGTGCGGGCGGGCTGGCTTTTGCGGCATTTCTGGGAGAGGTCTACCGGAGACGGGCGGTGGGTTCAAGCGGCGTCGGAACCTGCCGGGAGTCCGGCGGGACGTCTAGCGCTGAGTTGGAGGGCGAGGACCATGAGGATACCTGTCCAGAGGAGGGGGGCGGGGAGACGGAAGTGGAACTCCCATGCGGCGGCGACGAGGAGAAGGACGGGGCCTGTGGCAAGCATGAGGGCGGCGGGCTCGCGCGCGCACCGGCGGGCAAGGGCACCGAGCCACCAGAGGAGCCCGGCGAAGACGATGGAGGCGCCTGCCCAGCCGAGTTCGACGACGAGTTCGAGCCAGTCGTTGTGGAGCTGGCGGTACCACATGGGGACGGTCCGCCATTGGGCGCGTCCTCGCTCGTTGCGTATGATCTCACCGGTCTCGCGGTCGCGCAGAAGAACGCGGCGCGTTGGCTGGAACTCTGGAAAATAGGGGCCGTACTGGGGGTAGAAATACCGCCAGCCGCCCGCACCCCAGCCGAAGGCGGGTTTGTCTCTCACCATTTCGACGCCGATACGGTTGACCCATGTGCGGGCCTCGGCGTCGATATCGGCGGCGAGGCGCTCGGTCTTGGTGAGGGCGTGCTGCATGCGGTCCCACACATCGGGGTTGTTGAGGACAAAGCCGAGGGCGGTGAGGAGGAGCGCGCCCGCCGCGACGGGGAGAATGAGCGCTCTGCCGCGCACAAGCTGCCAGAGGGCGACGGTGCCGAGGAGGACGAAGACGGTCCAGAGGACGAGGGTGACGACCATGCCCCCGCGCGAGCCGGATGGCACGACGCCGGCGGCAAAGACGAAGGCGAGCGGGAGGTAGAGAAAGTGCGGGCCCATGAGCCGGAGGGTACGCATGTACTGGCTGCGTACCCCGCGCAGGAAGAGGGCGAGGAGTAGGGCCTGCCCGAGGACGAGGGTAAGGGCACCATGGTTGGAGTTGACGAACGTGCCCCAGAAGTAGCGTGGCTCACGCAACCGCACCTCCCAGAGCCAGAGCATTTTTTCGGCGCCGGTGATGTATTGCCAGTATGCGATGCCCGTCCACACGACGAGGCTGAGGGCAAGAAGTGTGAGCGTAACGAGTGCCGCGCTCCGCCCGCGCAGACCGCACCATACCGCGCAGGCCGCAAGCCATACGGGTGTGAAGCGGAGCATCCAGCGGAACGGGTTTTCCTGTTCGAGCGGGGCGACGAATCCCTGCGGCAGCCACGGAACGGCACCCTCGACAGGGCGCATCCCGGAGCCCCCCTCGAAACGGACGTAGGCCCATGCGACGTTGTGGGCCTGCACCGCGACATAGACGTAGAGAAGCAGCCCGATCCAGAAGAGGGGAAAGGTGAGGAGGCGGCGCAGCGGGCGGGCAGCGCGGGGCGTGCCGCCCGGGTAGGCGAGAACGGCGAAGGCGAACAGGGCTGCGCCCAGCCCGAGGTTCCACCACTCGGACCAGAAGAGCACGCCCCCGCCCGCGAAGAGCACAATGTTGAGCTGCACGGCGAGGCCGAAGGCGAGGATGCGTTCAGGCCACGACGTGCGTGACCAGTGCCCGCCGGGTGTGCGCCGACGGGCGAAAGGGGGCGGAACGGTGCTGACGGATTCGCTCACTCCCGCAGTTGAGCATGCCCGGTCGGGGAATTGCAACGGCGGAGCCGCCCCTCCGTCGACCCCCGCGGGAGAAGCGGTCGGGCCGGGGAAGTCCGGTGCTTGGCGCGGATGCAAGCGGGTGGCCCTGTCGAATCTCCGGGGGAGATTCGCTACGTAGCGACGGAATTACCGGAGGTCTTCTTTGGCGCGGTCGAGGGTTTTCTTCTCTTCGTCGGAGAGGGAGCCGAAGCCTTTTTCGTTGATTTTGTCGAGGATGCGGTCGACTTCGGCGCGGAGGTTCTTGGTGCCGCCGATGTTCACGGAGTAGCGGCCCGTACCGCGGGCTTTCACGGCGGTGCGGCGGCGGGTCCACGCGGGCTCGCGGGCAGTAGTCCGGCTCCACGAGGAGAGGTCGCTGAGGGCGGGGCGGGGGGCAAGGTAGCGGTGGTACAACCATCCGCCAAGCATGCCGCCGAGGTGGGCGGAGTGCGCGACAGTGGTGCCGTCGAGTTCGCCGAAGAGGAAGAGAAAGGCGGAGATGAAGAAGAAAAAATAGAAGAGATGGCGGCCTTCGAGGACGAACGGCAGCAGCCAGAGCTGCACGCGCTGCCGCCACACTTGGATGAGCGCCACGGTGATGACCCCGTAAACGCCGGCGGAGGCGCCGATGAGGTACGCCTGGGGGCTGGTGGCAAAGCGCATGGCCAGCCACACCAAGCCGCCAACAAGGATCGAAAAGAGAAAGAGTTCGGTGAGCTTGCGGTTGCCGAGCGAGACTTCGAGCACGCGCCCGAAGAAGAAAAGCATGAGGCCGTTGATGAGGAGGTGCCACGGCATGCCGCCGAGACCGGCGTGCAGGAACCCGTAGGTGAGCGGCGTGTAGACGAGCCCCGTGAAGAGATTGGGCAGGCTGAGGCTGAAGTATTCTTCGAGGAACTGGCTCCCGAACCAGAAATTGAAGATGTTCTGCAGCACGTAGACGGCGGCGAGCACGATGATGATTCGCTTCACGGCGGACGCACCGGAGGGGGCGTACCCGCCGCTGTCCGCTTGCATGTAGGGTCTGCTGTAAATACTCATTGTCCGTCGATTCAACGGGCGTGTGGGCGGGCAGCCGCTGCGACAGTGCCGCGCGGGACTTCCGCCGGACGCTTCCGCCCGTGATGCCTGTCAATGTTCCCCATGCCCCCTTTTCCCGCAACTCCATTTTCGATCCCGCGCCCGCCGGAATTCCCGTCATTCCCGCTGCGGCGGTCTTGACTCTACGGAAAAGAATGCCGATTTTACAGCGTACTTATGGCAGACAAGAGTGAAAAGTGGCCGGAAAACGCAGCCGGCAAGTTCTACGTGGATGAGCAGTGCATTGACTGTGATCTTTGCCGCGAGACCGCGCCCGATTATTTTACGCGCAACGAAGACGGCGGGTATTCTTACGTCTCGAAGCAGCCGTCCTCCCAAGAGGGCATCGACGAGTGCATGGAAGCGCTTGAAGGCTGCCCGGTCGACGCCATCGGCGACGACGGCGACGAATAGGGGCTACCGTCCCGGTCGAATCTCCGGAGAGAGGTTCGCTATGTCCCCGCTCCTGCGGGTTTTGCGCCGCTCCTCAGTAGCGCCGCCAGAGGGCGGGGATGAAGAGGACGAGGACAGCGAACAGTTCGATGCGGCCGAGCACCATGAGGAAGGAGAGGTAGAGCTTTGCCGGGCCGCGAAGGATGGAGAAGTTTTCCGTGGGGCCGACTTCGGCAAAGCCGGGGCCGATGTTGAAAAGTGTTGAGACGACGGCGGAGAGAATGCCGAGCATGCTCATTTGCGGTTCGACGAGGGCGACGACAATGAAGGAGAAGCCGGTGATGAGGAACATGGCCGTGATGAAGACGATCGCCGCACGCTGCGCGCTATTCGTGAGGATCTGCCCGTTCACGCGGATAGGGCGTACGAGGCGCGTGCGGAACGATTTCTCAATTTCGAGCATGAGGACGCGGAAGGCGATGACGTAGCGGATGACCTTGGTGCTGCCGGAGGTGGAGCCGGAGCATCCGCCGATCATCATGAGAACGAGCATGAGGATGCTGCCGGCGGGCACCCACGCGTCGAAGTCGTGTGTCGTGAAGCCCGATGTCGTTGTGAGCGATACGACCTGAAACGCGGCCACGCGCAGCGCGTGGTGGTAATTGTCGAACTCGCCGCTCTCCCAGATGACGAGCATCGTCACCCCGGTGGCGCAGAGCAGCAGGAGATAATACGCTTTGACCTCGGTGGCGCGACGGAGCCCGCGCCAGTCGCCCCGCGCGAGGCGGAGCATGATGAGAAAGCTCGTTCCCCCGAGGGCCATGAAGACGACCATGACCCACTCGATGGCTTCGCTTTCAAAGGCGGCGATGCTCGCCGAGCGGGTGCTGTACCCGCCTGTCGAGATCGTCGTGAACGTGTGGGCGACGGCGTCGAAGACACCCATGCCCGCGAACCACAGGCTCACACCGCAGGCAGCGGAAAGGGCGAGGTAGAGGTAGAGGATGTGGAGGACGCCCTGCTGGATACGGGAGCTGTCGAGTTCGTTGGAATCGGTCGTACTCTCGCGTGTGAAGAGCACTTTGGCTCCGGCCCCGAGAGAGGAGAGAATGGCGACAAAGAAGACAACCACGCCCAGTCCGCCCATCCACTGGCTCAGTGCCCGCCAGAGAAGGAGGCTGCGGGGCAACTCCTCAAGGCCGGAGAGGACGCTCGCGCCCGTCGTCGTGATCCCGCTGGCAGACTCGAAGACGGCGTCGGGCACGGATATGCCCGGCAGAATGAGGAGGTAGGGTAGGGCCCCGATGAGGCTCGCGAGGATCCATGCGACGCCGATGACCGTCAGCGCCTCTTTGCGGAAGAAACGCTTGTTTTCTGTACTGCCCGCATACCAGAGGCTCCCGGCGATAGCGGCGGCGACGGCTGTCGATACGGCGAATCCAAGGAGCGCCCGGGCGCGGTGGTCCGGGCCTTCGACGACGAAGGCAAGGACAAGGCAGGCCGAGAAGGCAAGCGCAAGCGCCCCCGTCGTGTAGGCGAGCAGGCGGAGGACGACCCCGTAGTTCATACCCGGCGCGGGAGCCCGGCTATTTGATCAGCCGGATAGTCAGGGGATAGCGGTAGGCAATTCCCGAATTGGCCTTCATGGCGGCGATGATCACCATGACCAGCCAGAAGACAAAGATGGCGATGAGCAGGGGGATACCAATGATGACAATGGTGAGAATACCTGCGACGATGGCGTAGATGAGCATGGAGATGGCGAAGTTGAGCGCTTCCTTGCCCTGATCGTCGACGAAGGGAAATTCCTCGCGTTTGATCAACCACATCACGAGCGGTCCGATGATGCTTCCGAAGGGCACGACAAAGCCGGTGAGAGCGAGGAGGTGGCACAGCATGCCGAAGAGGCGGGCGTCTTTGCCTACCTCGGCGGCGGTGGGTTCGGGTGCGGGTTCCGGTGCGTCCATGGTCATGATGTAGGCCTTTCTTTTCTTTTTGTTGTGGTTTCTTGAGCGGCTATTCGTTTCGCATGAGGCGCAGGAGGTCTTTGATGTTCTCCGCGCGGGTGATGAAAACCACCCGGTCGCCCCCGAGAACCCGATCATCCGCTCCGGGTACTTTAATGTGGTATTTGTGAAACAACGCAACAGCAATCGAATGGCGCGGGAGACCGATTTCAAGGATGGTTTTGCCCGCTGCCGGGGCGTCGTCCGTCACCGTGATTTCGATGATGTGCGCTTTCTGCGCGGGAAACCGGAATAACTCAATGTAGGGGTCTTCGGAGATGTAGCGAAGCACCTCATTGGTCGTGACGACGCGCGGCGCGACAATGGTTTCGAGACCGAGGGCGCTCTTCATCTGGTGCAGCATCTCCTCGTAGTCCGGCTTGTTGAGGACGGCCTGGACGTGTTTAACGCCCATTTTCGCGGCCTGGATGCCCGCCATGATGTTGCGTTCGTCGTCCTTCGTTGTCGTCACGAAAAAGTCGGCCCCTTCGACCTGTTCTTCCTCGAGGAGGCGCAGGGAAGTCCCGTCGCCGTGGATAACGGTGACGAAGCTGAATTTCTCCGCCAGCTCATCGCACCGCGCGGCGTCGCTCTCAATGACACGCACCTTGAAGCGGGTGTGGTGGAGCAGGCGAAGGAGAGCGACGGTGATCTCGCCGCCGCCGATGATGACGATGCGCGTTTGCTTCTCCACGGAATCCGGGTCGAGCTTGGCGCGGAACTTAAGCAGTTCCTCGGGCGGACCGAAGACGGTGACTGTATCGCCCGGCTCGATGGTCGTCTTGCCGTGCGGGATGTCCTGCTCGTCGCCGTGCTGGATGTAGCCAATGCGCACCTCCGGGTGCAGGCTCAGCTCGGCCAACGGCTTGCCCGTGATGCGGCACTCTTTGGAGACGAGGATGCGCTGCGCCTCCACTTGTCCGCGGGCGAAATTCTCCACCGCGACGCGGGCGGGGTTGCGGATCGACTTCGCCAGTTCGAGGGCGCAGAGGGCTTCCGGGTTGATTAGGTAGTCGATGCCGAAGTGGACTTGGTAATTGACGACGGAGTTGTCCACGTAGGTCTGGTCGTGGATGCGCGTCATGACCGCTTTCGCACCCATCGCTTTGGCGAGTGACGAGGCAATGAGGTTGGTGTTGTCGTCGCTCGTCATGGGCAGGACGAAGTGCGCCTCGCCCGCCCCCGCGCCGGCGAGGACCGAGGCGCTCCCGCCGTTGCCGCGCACCACGCGCACATCGAGTTCCTCGTCGAGGCGCGCGCACTGCTGCGGGTCTTGTTCTACCACCGTGACATTGTGTCCGATATCGCTCAGGACCTGTGCAAGGCAGCTGCCCACGTCGCCCGCGCCGATGAGCACGATTTTCATGGCGGAGGGTTTTTCATGCTTCGGGGCAACGGGGCAACCTTATCTTTCCCGGTGCCCCGTCGAATCTCCGGGGAAGATTCGCTACGGAGGGCTAATACCGGGGGACGGCGGGGTCGATCGCGGTGGACCAGCGGTCGATGCCGCCGGCGAGGCTCTGGGCGCGGGCGAAGCCCTTGGCGCGGAGAAACTCCGCCGCGCGCAGGCTGCGCATCCCGTGGTGGCAGTAGACGACGACCGGGCGGTCGCGGGGAAGCGTTTCGTATGCCTCAGGGAGCTGCCGCAGGGGGATGTGCCGGTGCCCGTCGATGGCACCGATTTCCACTTCGAAGGGTTCGCGCACGTCGAGGAGAACCGGCGGGTCGTCGTCGGCGAGGCGGTCGTGCGCCGCTTCGGCGGTGATTTCCATCGGTGTTTCGCTGCCTGCGGTAGAGTTCATGGTGTCGGCGTTTGTGGGCGTGGGCGCGGCGCAGGCGGCGGGGGCGTAGCGCGCGGGGTCGAGATCTGTGATGGAGGGCGCTGCGCCGCAGAGCGCGCAGTTTTCGTTTTTCGGCACGGTGAAACGGGTGGTGCGCCACCGGAGGGCGTCGAAGCGCATGAGTTGCCCGAGCGGCGGTTCGCCGATGCCCGCAAGCTGCCGCATGGCGAGGAGGGCCTGGAGCGAGCCGACGGTCCCCGCGAGCGCGCCGAAGACGCCTGCTTCGGCGCAGTTCGGCACGGCCCCCGGGGGCGGCGGCTCCGGAAAGAGGCAGCGGTAGCACGGACCCCCAAGGTGCGGCGCGAAGAGGGCGATCTGCCCCTCGAACTGGAAAATCGCGCCGTAGACGAGGGGCTTGCGGCAGAGCGCGGCGGCGTCATTGACGAGGTAGCGGGTGGCAAAATTGTCCGATCCGTCGACGACAATATCGTACTCTTTAAAGATCCTGCGGGCGTTTTCCGCCGTCAGCCGATCCGCGTGCCCCGTGAAGCGCACATGCGGGTTGATCTCGCGCAGGCGCGCCTCCGCCGACTCCAGTTTGGACCGGCCCACGGCGGCGTCGCTGTGCAGGATCTGACGGTGGAGGTTGTGCCGCTCCACGGTGTCGAACTCCACCATGCCGAGCGTACCCACCCCGGCGGCGGCGAGGTAGATCGATGCCGGGCTTCCGAGCCCGCCCGCGCCGACGACCAGCGCCCGCGCCCCACGCAGGCGCTGCTGCCCCGCCGTCCCGAAGCCGGGCAGAATGATCTGCCGACTGTAACGCTGGAGTTCTTCCGGTGTCATCCCGCGCAACTTTGCGCGCCCTTCCCGCAGGCTCAAGCCCCATTGCCGTTTCCCCGCCCGCGACAAAACTTTTCTCAAATGAAAAAAGTTTTGTCGCGAAGGAAAATCTCGACACGGGCGGGGAAATGCCGCCCGATTTTGCCGTGCGCGGGGGACCCGCCGGGCCGTCCCGCGCGGTATCCGATTTTTCCATGACTTTCATGATCCACTGGTCTTATTTGTGTGTGTTGCGCCGCGGTTTGTCCTCCGTGGCGCGGGGCATCGTTGACGCTTCGGCGGCGCGCGCCATGGGCGGCGCGGCGGCGGTTTGCCAACGGAAGGAGTCGCTCTGTGGGTGAAGGAGCGAAGCCGCGCCTCGCCGTGCTCGACTACGGTATGGGCAATCTGCGCAGTGTGGTGCGCGCGTGGGAACACGCCGGGGCGGATGTGTCGCTCGTGGATACCCCTGCGGGTGCGGGCTCGGCGGATGCGCTCGTTTTTCCGGGGCAGGGGGCCATCGTCGACGCTATGCGCCAGCTCCGCGCGACGGGGTTCGACCGCCTCATCCGTTCGTGGGCGGAGGCGGACAAGCCGTTTTTCGGAATCTGCCTCGGCTTGCAGGCGCTTTTCGAGCACTCGGAGGAAGGGGACACGCCGGCGCTGGGAATCCTGCCGGGGCGGGTGCGGCGGTTTTCCTTTTCGGCGGAGAGCGGCCTGAAGATCCCGCACATGGGCTGGAACGCGGTGGCCTTTCGCGGCGCGCCGGCGGACGACCCGTTGCTCGCGGGTATCGGCGCAAGGGACGGGCAGTTCTACTTTGTTCACAGCTACTACGCCGAACCGGCGAAGGCCGCCGGCATCCTCGGGAGCACGCGCTACGGCGATCTTGATTTTTGCAGCGCGGTGCGGCGCGGCCGGTTGGTCGCGACGCAGTTTCACCCCGAGAAGTCTCAGGCGGTGGGCTTGACCCTTTACCGGAATTTCCTTCAAACCCTTTGATTTCCGCGGTCTTTCCTTGTCCGCTTGCAAAGGGGGGCGCGGAGGTTGACGGTTTCATTTCACCACCGTTTATTCAGCATCAATGAGTTCTGATTCCAAACCCAGTCAAGGCACCGGCTCCGCGACGGAAAAAGCGCAAGGCACGGATTCTCCGCGGGCCTCGATTGTCGTCGACGGTCGCGAACACGAGTATGCGGTCATTGTCGGCACGGAGGGCGAGCGTGCCATCGACACGCGTAAATTCCGGTCGGAAACCGGATATATCACTTATGACGAGGGTTACGGAAACACCGGCTCCTGTCTGAGCGAGATCACGTTCATTGACGGGGAGAACGGGATCCTCCGCCACCGCGGGTATCCTATCGAGCAGTTGGCCGAGAAATCCACCTTCATGGAGACGGCCTACCTCATCATCTACGGCGAACTGCCGACGGAAGACGAGTTGGCCGGATTCCGCCAGAATGTGCGCGAAAACGCCAACTTGCACGAGGACATGCGCCATCACTTTCAGGGATTCCCGCAGGATTCCCACCCCATGGCCGTTCTCAGCGCAATGCTCAACGCGGTGGGCTGCTACCATCCGCAAATGTCGCGCAACAACCGCGAGGAAGAGTTGTCGCGCTTTCAGGAGGCGGCGACGCTCCTCATTTCCAAGGTGCGGACGATCGCGGCGACAACCTACCGCATGAGCCAGGGCCTCCCGGGGGTCTATCCGCGCCGCGATCTGCGCTACGTGGAGAACTTCCTCCACATGATGTTTTCCGACCCCTACGAGCTGTATGAGACGCCGAAGGAAGTCTTTGAGGCGCTCGACCTCTTCCTGCTGCTGCACGCCGACCATGAGCAGAATTGCTCGACGAGCACGGTGCGTATGGTGGCGAGCGGCGGTGCGAACCTCTTCGCCTCCGTGGCGGCGGGCGTTTGCGCGCTCTGGGGCCCTCTCCACGGCGGGGCCAACGCCGCCGTCATCCGCATGCTCGAATCCATCCACCGCGACGGTGACGACGGCTCGCGCTTTATCAAAGACGCGAAGGAGGGGAAGGCGCGCCTCATGGGATTCGGCCACCGCGTCTACAAAAACTACGATCCCCGCGCGAAGATCTTCGGCGAGGCCGCGGAGCGTATGCTCAAGGCGCTCGGGCGGGAGGATCCGCTCCTCGACATCGCGCGGCATCTGGAGGAGGCGGCGCTCAAGGACGAGTATTTCGTGGAACGGAAGCTCTATCCCAATGTCGATTTTTACAGCGGCCTCGTCCTCAAGGCGATCGGTATCCCGGTGAACATGTTTACCGTCATGTTCGCCATCGGGCGCATGCCTGGCTGGATCGCCAACTGGAAGGAAATCGCCGAGTCGTCCAAGCGCATCCACCGCCCCCGCCAGATCTATACAGGCCGGAATGCCCGCGACTACGTACCCGTGGAGAATCGCGGGTAGGGCGGCGGGCTTGACGCCTGCCGCGGCAGGTGCGAAATTCAGCGCATGTCTTTGATGGCGCCAGCGCCGGTTCCCACGGCGGAGGCAAGCATTCCCGCTCTCTACAACGGGGACCGCCTCGCGGCTTGTGAGTTTCTGCGCCGCTTGGAGGCCATGCCGCACCTGAAGAAAGCGGAGTTGATCGACGGGATTGTCTTTATGGGCTCTCCGGTTTCCGCACGCCACGCCGAGCAGGACAGCTTATTGCAGCTCCTGCTCGGGACATACGCCAATTCCGTCGACGGCGTTGCTTCCGCGACCAACGCGACGCTACGGCTCGGCCCGGACGACGTCATCCAGCCCGACCTTCTGTTGCGCCGCCTGCCCGATGCGGGAGGGCAATGCCGTGTGGAGCCGACCGGCTACTTTGCCGGTCCGCCGGAGCTGGTCGCGGAGATCGCGGTGACGAGCGCTTCCATCGATCTGCACGCCAAGCGCGACTCCTGCCGCCGCGCCGGTGTGCGGGAATACATGGTGTGGGACGTGTCCGCGAAGCGAATCCACTGGTGGGCGCTGGAAGAAGACGAATACCGCCCGCTCCCGGAGGAGGCGGGTATCGTCGAGAGCCGCGTGTTCCCCGGTCTGCGCGTCGCCACCGCGGCTATGGCGAAGGGCGACGGGAAGAAGGCCCTCGCCGTTCTTCGCGCCGGACTCGGGTAAGGGCAGCGGCGGGGCAGCACTCCCCTCATTCTCGGGCAGGCGGTTCAGGCGCAACGAATTGGGTTTGCGGATTGTCCTCCGGGGTTGCAGCGTTGTCCAAGTTGAATGGTGCGGCGCGTACAAGAGCACCCTGTTGCCTCAAACAAACGCATTTATGACTTCGACGACAACGACCACCCGGCAAGACCCGGCGGATGAGCAGGGGGAGCCCGCATGGAGCTTTGACAGTCTCGTAAAGCAGGTTCTTGCCGTGGCGTTGATCTGGGGGACGGCGGGCCTCGGCTACGAAATGGCGCTTTGGCGGGATCACGCGCCGCTCGTGTGGCCGCCCGCCGGTTTCGCCATGCTCTTTCTGCTGCGCGGCGGCATGCGGATGGTCCCGGCCGTATTCATCGGAATGGCGGCGGTGAAGTACCTGCAGGGCGAGCAGATCGGCGGCGTGATACTGTTTGGCCTCGCCTATACCGTCCCGCTGGCGGCGGCGGCTCATGCCCTCAAGCGTGTTTTCGCGCTTGAGAATGCGCTTGAGCGTCTGCGCGATGTTGTCGCTTTTGTCACCGTGGGGGTGCTGGCGGCTTCGGCTTTCACGTCGCTCTTCAATACGATTACGCTGTCGATCTACCAGGCGCACGCGGTTCAGCGCTTTATCGAGATGTGGTGGATTCTATGGCTGAGCGACGGTCTCGGAATCCTTGTCGTCACGCCCATGTTTCTTGTGTGGTTCGCCCGCACGCGGATCAATTGGCGCAACACGCAGGCGTTTGAGGTGCTGCTCTGGCTCGCGCTATTGATTTTTCTCGGTGCGATGGTCTTCCGCTACTGGGCGCCGACGGACACGCTTCGCTATCCACTCGAACTGGCGATGTTTCCGCTCATGGCGTGGGCTGCCGTGCGCTTCGGCCAGCGCGGGGCGACGGTGGGGGTCTTTCTCTCGGCCATGATGGCGGTCTGGGAGCTGCGGGATGTCATCGGCCCGGATCCGACGCGCACTATCACTCAGCCGCCGGGCTACGTGTGGGTGTTTGTCGGCGTGCTGTCGCTTACGGGGATGTTTCTTGCGGCGGTCTTTACGGAGATCCGCAACCGCGAGGCGACGGTCCGTCTGAACGAGGAGCGGTTGCGCGGTTTCATCGAGGCGATGCCGGACCTCGCCTTCATCATCTCCGAGAGCGGGCGCTATCTCGAGGTCTTTGCCGCCAAAGTGAGCGGATTCTCGGAGAGGGCGGCTCTGCTGCGGGGCAAAGAGCTGGGCGACTTGCTCGAACCCGAGACTTGCGAGCGCTTTCGCGAGACCATCCGCGAAGTGCTGGCGACGGGAGAACTGCGGGTCCTTCGCTACCCCATGGAGTATCAAGGGCAGTTGCGCTGGTTCGAGGGGCGGGTGGCACCCATGCGCCGGTATGACGATCAGCCGCCGAGCGCGATCTGGGTAGCCTACGATATCACGGCGACGGAACTGGCCAACGAGGAACTGCGATTCCGCGACAAACTGCTACAGACGCTCACCGAGGCCGAGGGCACGCTCCTGCGCTCGAAGGACTTTGAGGAAGGCATGCGCGAAGCTCTTCGGCTCGTCGGGCAGGGCATGGACTTCGATGAGGTTGCTGTATTTACAAACCGCTACGGTGACGACTCGGGCCGCGCGACCGATCTGTCCTTGCGTTTCGAGTGGTCGCGCGATCCGTCCTTCGCCTTCCGCGGGGGTGCGGACGATGTGAGATACAGCGCCCTGCCGGGCTGGCTCGACACGCTGGAGGCAGGGCGGCCGCTTACGTTCGACGGCCCCACGGCGCCGGCTGGCCTCGGGCAAGCGGTTGCCGCGGTTGCGGAAAACAAGATGGTTGTTGTACCCATATTTTCAAGCGAACGGTTCTGGGGCGTACTTTGGGTCGGTCTCTGCCGCGAGGGTGCCGACCTGAGGCAAACGGCTGTCACCGCACTCGGGTCGCTCGCCGCCAGTCTGGGCGGATTCATCGAAACAAAGCGCGTGGAGGAAGCCCTGAAGGCGGCGAAAAACGAGGCCGAGGCCGCCAACCAGGCGAAGAGCGAGTTTCTTGCCATGATGAGTCACGAAATCCGCACGCCCATGAACGCCATCATCGGATTCACCGATTTGCTTGCCCAGACGGAGGTGACGCCCAGCCAGAATGAATACATCAAAATCGTCACGCGCAGCGGGCGCGATCTGCTCGAGCTGATCAACAACATACTCGATTTTTCCAAGCTGGAATCGTCGCCGGTGGAGCTGGAGAAGGTTCCCTTCGGGCTTGAGGTCACTATACTCGAAGTCCTTGAGGTCGCGCTCATCAAAGCCCGTGAAAAGGGCATCGCCCTCGATTGCCGGATCGATGATTCCACCGAGGGTCCGTTTCTTGGTGACCCGTTGCGCTTCCGGCAGATTCTTCTCAATCTCGTGACCAACGCGGTGAAGTTCACAAGCGAGGGCGGTGTGTTTGTCACGGCGGCGGCACGAATGGCGGGGCCGCATCACGCGGAGGTTTGTATCGATGTGACTGATACGGGCATCGGCATTCCGGCGGACAAGATCGACGATCTCTTTGTCGCTTTCCGCCAGGTCGACTCGTCGACCACGCGCGAATACGGGGGCACGGGGCTGGGCTTGACGATCGCGCGCCGCCTCGCCGGGCGCATGGGCGGCGATATCTGGGTCGAAAGCGAGGTTGGTGTCGGCTCCGCCTTCCATGTGAAGCTGCTTCTTGAAAAGGGTAGCGGGGAGGACGCCGATGGTCCCGGCGGCGGCATGGAAAGCGAGCTTCAGGCAGACTTCGCTTCGCGGCACCCGCTGCGCATCCTTCTTGCCGAGGACGATCCGGTGAACACGCGCCTCACGACGGAGGTGCTCGCCCGCCTCGGGTATGAAGCGGAGTGCGTGACAGAGGGCGCGGCGGCATTGCGGGCGATCCGTGAGCGCGATTTCGGTCTTGTCATCATGGATGTGCAAATGCGCCGCATGGACGGACTCGAAGTCACGCGGCGGGTGCGAGCGGGCGAAGCGGGGGCAAGCCGCAAAGACCAATACATTCTCGCTCTCACCGCTCTCGCCATGGAGGAAGACCGGCGTCGCTGCATCGCCGCGGGCGTCACGGAGTACATGCCGAAACCAATATCGCTCGTTCGCTTCAAGGACATCCTCGCCGAGGCTTCGCGCCACGCGGCGGGAAATGCAGGAGCAGACACAACGTCGTTGGAATAAGCGGCGGGATACGGGTTTTTCCAACCCGTGGCTTGTCCACCGCACACGGACTGGAAAGTCCGTGCTCCTTTCCGACCCGCGCACGCTTCGCCCGGCGGAGCCCGTGTATGCTTCAGCCCGCGGCGGCTTTCCGTCAGCCTCCCGGAGCAAGGCACGTGGCGGCGGCGACTTTCTGCGCGGCTTCCTTGCCGCACACCGCCTCGACGAGGGCGAGGGCAAACGTGTGTGCCGTGCCCGCTCCGCGCGATGTGATGATTTTGCCGTCTTGCACGACCGAGTCGTCGCGAAGGCCGGGCAACTCTTCGGCGACAGAAAAGTGCGCCGTGTACGCACGGCCTTCAAGCACTCCGGCAGAGAGTAGAACGGTCGGCCCGGCGCAGATGGCGGCGACATAGGCGCCGGCTTGGGCATGGCGGCGGATAATCCCGAGTACGGCTTCGTTTACACGCAGGGCGGCGTGGCCGGGACCGCCCGGCACGACGACAAGATCGTATGTATCCTCTGCGGCATCGGCGAGGGTGGTGTCGGCGCGGAGGACCATTTTGTTCCGTCCGGTGGCGTGGAGGTCGTTGCCTTGACCGACGGCGGCCAGGGTCACCTCAACACCGGCGCGGCGCAGAAAGTCGACAGGTGCGACTGTTTCCATTTCCTCGAAACCGTTGGTAAGAAAGACAAGTGCTTTGGGCATGGTGGAAAAAGGGGAAGGTCAATCCGTGGACCGCTCCGCGGGGACGCGGAGCGCATCGGTGAAGCGCCGTATCGCTTCTGTGTAGGCGGTTCCGGCCGTGCCGGGCAGGTTGTTGTGCCCGGCGCCTTCTACCCAAAAGAAAGAGCGAGGTTGCGGTGCGCGGGCAAGGAGCCGCTTCGCATGGGCGAAGGGAACAATGGAGTCGTCCGTGCCGTGGATAATCAACACTGGAGCGGTAACGTCGCCTATGCGCGCGGCGTTGTCGAAAACGTCCCACGGAAGAAAGCGGAAAGGGGCGACGACATCAAAGGCGCTCGTGAAGGCCGACTCGATGATGACGGCGGCGAACTCCGCCTGTCCCGCGAGGTGGAGTGTGGGGCCGGCACCGACGGAAAACCCGTGCAGGACCGTGTTTTCCGGGGCATGGCCGAGGGTCTCGCGGGCGTAGGCGTGGACTGCTTCGGCGGCGGCCTTGACGGTACGCTCGGTGGGACGGCCTCCGCTCAGGCCGTATCCGGGATAGTCCCAGACGAGGATGTTGAAGCCGAGAGCGTGCAGTAATTCGACGCGCGGGCGGACCGTGCCGAGGTCTTCGTGGTTGCCGTGGCTGTAGAGGAGGAGGCGCCCGGAGCCGGGGAACGGCAGATAGAGCGTGGCAATGCCCTCGCCGCTGTCGGGCGATGGGATCTGCACGATCTCCGGCGAAGGCGCATAGGAGGCGGGGGGCTGGGGAAAGAGCATGCGGTTCGTGAAGAGAAGCGCGAACAGTGCCAGTCCGCCGTAGGCGACGACACACAGCACGACAACGAACCGCAGCATTTCCAACATGCAGGACACCATGGCGGCTGCGCCGTGGGGATCAAGCGCCGTATCCGCGACCCCGGTCGCAACCGTGCTCCGTTGAAGGGCCGGCTTATGCGCCCGCGGCGAGGGCTTGGTCGAGGTCGGCGACGATGTCGTCGATGTGCTCGATGCCGACGGAGAGTCGGACGAGTTCCGGGAGGATGCCGCCGGCTTTCTGCTGTTCCTCGTTGAGTTGGCTGTGGGTCGTGGTGGCCGGGTGGATGGCGAGGCTCTTGGCGTCGCCCACGTTGGCGAGGTGGCTGAAGAGCTTGAGGTTGTCGATGAAGCGCGCGCCCGCTTCTGCCCCGCCCTTGATCCCGAAGACGACCATGGAGCCGCCCTTGCCGCGGAGGTATTTCTTGTTCAGTTCGTAGTTGGGATCTCCCTCAAGACCGGGGAAGCGCACCCACTCTACGGCGGGGTGTTCCTTGAGGTGACGGGCGACGGCCTGAGCGTTTTCGCAGTGGCGCTCCATGCGCAGCGGCAGTGTTTCGATGCCCTGCATGAAGATCCACGCGTTGTCCGGCGAAATGCAGGCGCCGAGGTTGCGCAGGGGCACCGTGCGCATGCGCAGGATGAAGGCGATGGGCGCGAGCGGCTCGGGCAGGTCGTGCCCCCAGCGCAGGCCGTGGTAGGAGGTGTCGGGCGTGTCGTAGAGCGGGAAGCGGCCGTTGGTCCAGTCGAACTTGCCGGAGTCGACAACGATACCTCCGATGCCGGTGCCGTGCCCGCCGAACCACTTCGTGAGGGAGTGAACGACGATGTCGGCGCCGTGTTCGAGCGGCTTGGTGAGGTAGGGGGTGGAGAAGGTGCTGTCGACGACAAGCGGCAGCTTGTGGGCGCGCGCGATCTCCGCGATGGCTTCAAGGTCCGAAATGTCGAGGCTCGGGTTGCCCACCGTTTCGCAGAAGAGGGCGCGTGTCTTGTCCGTGATCGCTTTAGCGAAATTCTCCGGGTCGCGCGGATCGACGAAGCGCACCTTGATGCCGAGCTGCGGCAGTATGTTATCAAACTGGGTGAAAGTGCCTCCGTAGAGATTGTTCGCGGAGACGATTTCGTCGCCCGCCTGCGCGAGATTGATGATTGTGTAAAAGACGGCGCTCGTGCCCGAGGCAAGGGCAAGGGCGGCGGGCGCTCCCTCCAGCGCGGCGACACGCTGCTCAAGCGCATCCTGCGTCGGGTTCATGATACGCGAGTAGATGTTGCCCAGTTCCTTGAGGGCGAACAAATTGGCGGCGTGCTCCGTGTTGTGGAACACGTAGGAGGACGTCCGGTGTACAGGCACGGCGCGCGCGAGGGTAGTCGGGTCCGGCTCGCAGCCGACGTGGAGGCAAAGGGTTTCTAGTTTCATAAGCGCTTTGCATTGAAACATGGCAGCCAGCGGGGGCAAGCACGCAATATACGCCGTCTGACGATGACACACGCACGGGAGCGGGCCTTCGACAGGCCGTCGCTGCGTGCCTCGGAACCAGTTCGGGTTGAAACGGAGCACGGACATTCTTTGTCCGTGGGCGGTTGGCATGCCACGGGTTGGAAAACCGGTGCTCCGCTGGGGAAGGGTGCACGGGTTGGAACGGAGCACGGACATTCCTGTCCGTGGGCGTTTGGTCAGCCACGGGTTGGAAAACCCGTGCTCCGCTGGGGAAGGGTGCACGGGTTGAAACGGAGCACGGACATTCCTGTCCGTGGGCGGTTGGCATGCCACGGGTTGGAAAACCCGTGCTCCGTTGGGGGGAAGCGTGCACGGGCTGAAACGGAGCACGGACATTCTTTGTCCGTGGGCGGTTGGTCAGCCACGGGTAGGAAAACCCGTGCTCCGCTGGGGAAGGGTGCACGGGTTGAAACAGAGCACGGACATTCTTTGTCCGTGGGCGTTTGGTCAGCCACGGGTTGGAAAGCCCGTGCTCCGCTGGGGAAGGGTGCACGGGTTGAAACGGAGCACGGACATTCCTGTCCGTGGGCGGTTGGTCAGCCACGGGTAGGAAAACCCGTGCTCCGCTGGGAGAAGCGTGCACGGGCTGAAACGGAGCACGCCTGCGGAACGGCTTGCCATAGAGAGGGAGGTTGGCACACGTTTGATGTGCGATGATGGGGGATGGAGATCCGGATCTACCGCGGCAACCGGTGGTGTCACCGGGAGGTGACGAGGCAGCCTTTTATCGGTTCCCGGAGAAAGCCGACCGTCACGAACGCAATCTGCCGCATTGGCAACAGGCCGGTGTTTGGGTGTTTGTTACTTGGCGGCAAGCCGACGCTTTGCCCGCTCCGCGGCTCCGGCAGTGGGAATGGGAGCGCGCAAACTGGATGCGTGCGCACCCGGCGCCACGTGACGCGGCGACCGAGGCGGAATACCACCGTTTGTTCTCGCGGCGGATGGAAGCGTGGCTCGACGAGGGGAGCGGTTCGTGCCTTTTGCGGGTGCCCGGCAATTCGTCCATTGTCGGCAACGCGCTGCGCTATTTTGATGGCGAGCGCTATGTGATGGGGCCGTTTGTTGTGATGCCCAACCATGTTCACGTTCTGTTCCGGTTGCTTCATGGGCATCGGCTCGAGTCTGTCCTGAAATCGTGGAAAGGGTTTACCGCGCGGGAGATTAACCGTCGGATGGGGCGCTCCGGTGCACTTTGGCAGGAGGAATATTGGGACCGGCTCGTTCGCAACGAGCGGCACTGGAAGCGCTGCGCGCAATACATTTGCGAGAATCCACTGCGTGCGAGGTTGCCCGAGGGTGCGTATTTGCTGTCCGGCGGGTGATTACTAACAGAGCACGGACATTCTTGTCCGTGGGCGTTTCGCGAGCCACGGGTAGGAAAACCCGTGCTCCGCTGGGAGAAGCGTGCACGGGCTGAAACGGAGCACGGACATTCCTGTCCGTGGGCGTCTGGTCAGCCACGGGTTGGAAAACCCGTGCTCCGCTGGGGGAAGCGTGCACGGGTTGAAACGGAGCACGGACATTCCTGTCCGTGGGCGGTTGGCATGCCACGGGTTGGAAAACCCGTGCTCCGTTGGGGGGAAGCGTGCACGGGCTGAAACGGAGCACGGACATTCCTGTCCGTGGGCGGTTGGTCAGCCACGGGTTGGAAAACCCGTGCTCCGCTGGGGGAAGCGTGCACGGGTTGAAACGGAGCACGGACATTCCTGTCCGTGGGCGGTTGGCATGCCGCGGGTAGGAAAACCCGTGCTCCGCTGGGGGAAGCGTGCACGGGCTGAAACGGAGCACGGACATTCTTTGTCCGTGGGCGTTTGGTCAGCCACGGGTTGAAACAGAGCACGGACATTCTTGTCCGTGGGCGTTTCGCGAGCCACGGGTAGGAAAACCCGTGCTCCGCTGGGAGAAGCGTGCACGGGCTGAAACGGAGCACGGACATTCCTGTCCGTGGGCGTTTGGTCAGCCACGGGTTGGAAAACCCGTGCTCCGCTGGGGAAGGGTGCACGGGTTGAAAACTGTGTCTTGGGGCTGGATTTGCGGGGCGGTCGGGTGTTGGGTGTGGGGGTATGGAGTGGATTGACAGCCATTGTCATTTGGAGAAGGCCATGCGGGCGGACCGGGTGGAGGACTTCCTCGCCCGTGCGCGCGACCGCGGCGTGGGCGAGGTAATCACCGTGGGCACGTCCCTTGAGGACTGGGAGCCGTACCGCGCGTTGGCGCAGAAACAGCGGGGGGTGGTGCACTGGACGGTGGGCATTCATCCGTGCTCGGTGGAGGAGGGCTGGCAGGACGCGCTGAAGGCGGTGCCTTCGTTTTTCGCAACGGAGCCGCGTCCCGTCGCGCTCGGTGAGATCGGGCTCGACCACTTTCACTTGCCGAAGTTTCCCGATGAAGCGGCGGAGGTGAAGGCGCGCCAAGCGGCCGCCTTCCGCGCCCAACTGGAGCTGGCCTACCAGTTGGAGTGTCCGGTGGTGGTGCATTCGCGCAACGCCTTCGAACCCTGCGTGCGCATGATCGACGAGAGCGGTGTGGACTGGTCGCGGATCGTTTTTCATTGCTTTACGGAGGGACCGGAAGCGGTGGCGGCGCTGAACGAACGCGGGGGACGGGCGTCCTTCACCGGTATCGTGACCTACAAAAACAAAAGCGCCGACGCGCTGCGTGAAGCCGCCCTGCGGCAGGGAACGGCGGCGCTCATGGTAGAGACGGACGCACCCTATCTCACGCCCGAACCCCGCCGCGGGCAGCCCAATGAGCCGGCCTTTGTGCGCGATACGGGCGAATTCCTCGCCGGACTGTTCGGCGTGACCCCGGAGGAACTCGCGCGGGTGACAACGGCCAATGCGCGTGCGTTTTTCGGTTTGGAGCGGTGACGGCTCCATAATGACCTGTATTCCCCATGAGTGAGCATCCGCCGCAGTCCCCTCCCGCCCGCGCTGTCTATATCCCCGTCTGGTGGGCGTGGATTGCCGCCGCGGCGGCAGGCGGATTCGTCTACTGGCGCCTCGGTGCGTACCCCGCCTTTCTTTCCGCGGCGGCAGTGCCGCGCTTTGCGCTCGTGGCGGGCGGATTCGCGGCCGCCCTTGTCGTTGCCCAAGCGCTCTGGTGGCTGTCCAGCCGCCGTCCGGCCTACTTTCATCCCGTCTTTCTCGGCACGGCCGCGGTTGTCTGGACGGGCGCGCTCATCTGGGCGCGGGAGGTGCAGGTCGCCCGCGACGCCGAGGTCGCCGAGCGTGTTGCCTCCGCCCGGCGCGAACTGGAGCGCTCCGCCCGCTCGGGCACCGTCGGCACGGCGCGGCGCGACGCCTTCCTGCCGCCGGAGGACCGGTTCCTCCGCTACGAAGGGCAGATCGCGCGCGAGGACATCCGCGCCTTGCAGGAACTGGACCGGGAGATGCTCGGCGGGCTGCGCCGCGCCAACGAACGCCTCGACGAAGTTTCCGAACCGGTCCGCAACGACCATCCCGACCTCTGGCTCACGGCGGAGACCCGCTCCGACCTGCGCGCCCGGCGGGAGGCCTACGTGCGCGTCTATGAGGCGACCCGCACAATCGTCGACCTCCTCGACACCTTCGCCGAACGCTACGAGGCCCGCCTCGCCGGCATGAACCTCGGGGAACGCGGGCGCCGCGTTTCCCTCGCCGAGGTCGAGCGCATCCTCCAAGACCGCGAATTCGTCGCCGCCCTTCATTTGCGCACCCTCGAGGCCGATGCCATTGAAATGCTCATGCGCGCGCTTGAAATCCTCGAAAACAACTGGGGCGCCTGGCGTTTCAACAAAGACCTCGGGCGCCTTACCTTCGACCGGCCCCAAGTCGAAGACGCCTTTTTCCACGCCCTCGCCGAAGCGGAGGCCTCCCTCGCGCGCATCCGCGAGTCCATTGACGAGCGGTCGCGGTAGCGGCCGACCGGCGCGCACAGTGTAGTGAACGCTGGGAGAGGGTTACGTTTATGCAAGCCGGGCCGGGGTATGGGTAAAATACCTTTTCAAATTTGGGCCAAAGGCCTCATTTTTCCTTGTCTTTTTCCAGTGACGTCGTTCAAGGTCCGTCGCTCATGTCGACCCCCCATTCGCTCCCCGTACTGTCAACGCTTCTCGTCGAGGACAGCCTTGAGTTCGCGCAGGTGATGTCTGATTTTATCGAGTTGATTCCCGACCTCGGTCTGGAGTTTACTGTCTGTTCACGGCTGTCGGAGGCGCTTGAGCGTTTGGAGCATGAATCTTTTGAGCTGATATTGCTGGACCTGAATCTGCCCGACAGCCGCGGTATCAAAACCTGTCGGCGGGTCCGCCGGGCCGCGCCGGATGCGGCGGTGGTCATCATCAGCGGGATGGACGACGAGTCCTTGGCCCTTGAAACTGTCGCGGGCGGCGCGCAAGAGTATCTCGGCAAGGACGAGTTGAATCCGCGTTCCCTCCGGCGCGCGATCCGATACGCGCTGGAGCGCACCCGCGCGCAGGCGGCCCGCCGCGAGCACACGCTCTTCATGGAGGCGGCGCACCGGGTCGGGCGCATGGGGGTGTGGCAGCGCGACCTGCGCACGGGCAGGCTGTCGTGGCCGGAGCGGACATGCGAACTCTTCGGCATCGGTGCGGAAGGGTTCGGAGGCACCGTGGATGAATTCCACAGCCTCGTGCATCCCGATGATCTCGACCGCGTAAAGGCGGCAATGCCGGAAAACGTGAAGGACGGGAATGCCGAAGAGCTGGAATACCGGATTATCCGGTCGGACGGCGAGACACGCTGGTTGCAGGAGCGCGGAACCGTCGAGCGTGACGGCAGGGGGCGGGCCACTCGCGTATTCGGCGTTGTGATCGACGTGACGGAGCGCAAGGCGATGGAGCAGCAGGTCCTGCGCGCGCAGCGGATGGACAGTGTGGGAGCGCTCGCCGGGGGCATTGCGCACGATTTGAACAATATCTTCTCACCGATCACGATGGCGGCGGATTTGCTCAAGCGCAAATGCGGTGACGGCAGGCAGATGGAGTTGCTCGACAGCATCCGCAACTGCGCGCAGCGCGGGGCCGAAATGGTCAGCCAGATTCTGTCGTTCGCGCGGGGCATGGAAGGTCGGCGCGTGGAGGTGCAAGTGAGCCACGTGGTCCGCGACATCGAAAAAGTCATCCGCGAGACGTTTCCGAAGAATATTTCGACGGAAGTCTCGCTCGCCAACCCCCTGCCGACGTTCCATGGCGATCCCACACAAATCCACCAGATCCTCATGAACCTCTGTGTCAACGCGCGCGACGCGATGCCGGGGGGCGGAGAACTGCGGATCACGGTGGATGAATTTCACGTGGACCGCCAGTATTCGGCTGACCGGTACCGGGCGAGAGACGGCAGGCACGTGCGTATCACCGTCCGCGACACAGGGACGGGGATTCCCGCCAAATACCTCGGGAAATTGTTCGATCCGTTCTTCTCGACAAAGGAAGCGGGCAAAGGAACGGGACTCGGGCTCTCGACAGTCCACTCCATTGTGCAGGCACACGGCGGTTTCATCGAGGTCGACAGCAAAGAGGGCAAGGGCAGCCGCTTCGCCGTTCACTTGCCGGTGGCGCAGCGCACCCGCGGACCGGAAGAGGTTGCGGCAAATGCCGCGCCGGTGCCGCCGGGAAGCGGCGAGTTGATCCTCGTCGTCGACGACGAGCAAACCGTCCGGCAGATTACGAAGAGCACTTTGGAGTCCTTCGGCTACCGGGTCATCACGGCCGGCGACGGCGCCGAAGGCGTGGCAAGATACTCCGAACACCGGGCCGAAGTGCGGGCCATCGTCAGCGATATGATCATGCCCGTCATGGACGGACTTGGGCTCGTCCGCGTGATCCGTCGGATGGACGCGGACATCCCGCTCATCGTCGCCAGCGGCGGGGTGCGGAACGGACAGGAGGACAAACTTTACAGCGAGGGTGTCACGGAGTACCTGCCCAAGCCCTTCACCGTCGAAACGGTCCTGCGGGCGTTGGCGAGAGTGCTCGGCAAGCTGTCCGCCGAGGCTTGAGAAATCGACAATTCGGCGGAATCGCGAGAAACGGAAACGCGCGGCGAATAAATCAATCGGCGTTCAGCGCTTTGTGCACCGCGCGAAGGATCGTTTCGGCAGTGTAGGGTTTGGGGAGGAAGTGCTTCACTCCGGAGTCCTTCGCTTGGGTAAGGTTGCCGTTGGTTTTGAGGCCGCTCGCCGCAATGATCGGGAGTTCCGGAGCGATGCGGTGCAGTGCGCGGATGAGGGCGATGCCGTCCATCACCGGCATCATGATGTCGGTGAGGACAAGGTCGATTTCTCCTCTGCGGGTGGCGAAGATTCCCGTGGCCTCGGCGCCGTCTTCCGCTGTGATGACGGTGTAGCCGAATGTTTCGAGGGTTTGGCGGGTCATTTCGCGCACCGACGCCTCGTCGTCGACGACGAGCACACACTTGCCGTTGCCGCGGGGGATTTCTTCAACCTCAGGCTCGCCGCCTTGGTCTGTCTCGCCGCCGGGCACCGCCGACAGATAGAGCTTGAAGCGGCTACCCTTGCCGACCTCGCTGTAGACGTTGACGAACCCGCCGTGGCCGCGGATGATGCCGAGGGCAGTGGAGAGACCGAGGCCGGTGCCTTCGCCGAATGCCTTGGTCGTGAAAAACGGATCGAAGATGCGGTCGATCATCTCGGGATCCATGCCGCAGCCCTCGTCCTCCACATCGATGACGACATACGGTCCCGGTTTGGCCTCGGCAAACATTGCCGCGAACTGGCGGTCGATGCGCATGTTCCCGGCACGGATACGGAGGCGACCGCCCTCCGGCATGGCGTCGCGGGCATTTACGCACAGGTTGAGCAATACTTGGTTGAGTTGGGTCGGATCGCCCGTGAGGGGCCACAGGTCAGAGGGTAACTCACTCTCAAAGACGATGTTCTTCGGAAAAGTATTGGCGATGATTGAACCGATCTCCTGCACGAGTTGGTCGACCTTAACCAGTATGCGCGCGCCGTCCGCTCCCCGGGCGAAGGAGAGGACCTGCTTGACAAGCTCGCGCCCGCGTTCGGCGCTGCGCTGGATGTTGTCGATCAATGAGTGCATCTTCTCATCAGAGGAGAGCTGCCGCATGAGGCTGGCCCCCATGATCACCGGCGAGAGCATGTTGTTGAGGTCGTGGGCGATCCCGCCCGCGAGGGTGCCGATACTTTCGAGGCGCTGCGCGCGCAGGAACCGCGATTCAAGGCTTTTGCGCTCGGTGAGGTCGACATCGATACAGAACAACTCCACGGGTCGGCCCGCCCGCCGGAGGACGGCGTGGCTGGAGAGGACGTCCACCCGCGAGCCGTCCTTGCGCACAAGGCTCAACTCGCCGGGAGGAATGGTGTCGGTGCCCGTCTCGACGGCTTTGAGTTCGGCAAGAACATCCTCGCGCATTTCCGGGGGAATGATGAGGTCGAGAAGGTTTCCGTTCAGCGCTTCTTCTTCCGTGTAGCCATACAGTGCCTCCGAGGCCTTGTTCCAGTAATGGACGCTGCCGTCGAGGCCGTAACCCTGAATCGCCACGGTGGGGATATCCCGCAAAAGGGTGCGGAAGCGCTCTTCGCTTTCACGCAGGGCTTCCTGCACCGCGCGCTCCTCGGTAATATTACGCTCGACGGCGACGAAATGGGTAATCGTCCCTTCCGCGTCCCGCACGGGATGCAGGTTGATTTCGAGAATGTACTCGCGGCCGTCCTTGGCGTAGTTGAGCACCTCTTCGCGAATGTGGCGCCCGGCGGCGAGGGCTTCGCGTATACGGCGCAGGGCCCCGGGGTCCGACTCCGGGCCCTGCAGTATGCGCGGGGTCCGGCCGATGACTTCGGCGTCGGTATAGCCAGTGAGGCGTTCGAAGGCCTCGTTAACGAAGACGATCTCCGGTCCGGGCTCGTCGAGCGGCGCCGCCTTCGTGATCATAACGATATCGTTGAGCGAGGCGACAGAGGTGGCGAGAAGGCGCATCTGCTCTTCGTCGCGCCTGCGCTGCGTGACGTCCTGGAGAAAGACGGAGAGCCCGTCGGCGGAGGGATAGACGCGGATACTCAGCCAACGGTCCATCGGGGCGTAGTATTCCTCGATACGCACCGTCACATTCTCGGCCATGGCCTTGCGGTAGGCTTGCTCGAAGGGGGTGCCAATGACCCTGGGATCGTCGCTCCAGATGGTATTTCCATAGAGATCCTGGCGGTCTTTGCCGAGGAAGCGCTCCATCTCGGGGTTGACGTAGGTGATCCGCCACTCCCGGTCGAGGGTGAAGAACCCGTCGGTGATACTCTCGAAAGTGCGTGTGAGGCGTTCGGCGAGCTGCTTGGCCTTCTCCTCAAGGCATTTGGTTTCGTGGATGTCGACCGCGGTGCCGAACCAGTGGCTAACGGTGCCGTCCGGATCGCGCACGGGTTGCGCCTGCACACGGAACCAGTGGTATTCGTTGTCCCGACGGTGGCGCAACCGGTAGACGATATCGTAGGCTCTTTCCTCGCGCACACACTGCATCCATTCCTCAAGGGCGCGTTTGAGATCGTTGGGATGCACGAAGCGCTGCCACCGCGTGTGCGGGTCTTCGTGCGGCTTGGCCCCGGTGGCCTCGAAGAGTCTTTGGTTGGCGTATTCGATGTTCCCGTCGGGATCAGCCGTCCAGACGATTAAGGGCATGGACTCGGCGAGCTGCCGGAAGCGGCGTTCGCTTGCCGCCGCGGAGGCTTCGGCGGCCTTGAGTTCGGAGAGGTCCTGGAGGGCGCCCTGAAGACCGATAATCTCGCCCGCTTCGCTGCGCACGGCCTCCCCGATGGCCTGGACCGGTATGCGCCGTCCCTTGGCCGTGTTCAGTTCCATCTCAAACTGGAAGGGAATGCCCTCGTTGATGCAGCGCTGGACCCGTTCGGCGACCTCGGCGCGGTACTCCGGCGGGTAGAAATGGATCGCCTCTTCCAAGGTGGGTTGTTCGCCTTCCGAGACCTCATGGATCGCGCGGACTTCGTCCGACCACGTGAGGTTCCGGTCCGGCAACTCAATGGTCCAGCCGCCGATGCGCGCGACTTTCCCCGCGATTCGCAGCAAGGTTTCCCCGCGTGAGCGTTCGTTCTCGGTCCAACAACGGTCGTAAGCGGCGCGGAGCATGTCGCCGAGCGACTGAAGAATTCGGCGTTCTTCGTCGAGAAAGGCCGCTTCGCTGCTTTCGGGAAGGTCGCGAACGTAGGCGACGTCGATTCGACCGGATCTTTCCCCGCGCAAGGCAAAGTCCACGGTGAGCCTGTTACCGCTCGCCTCGTAGCCCGCTGTGGCCGCTTCGGTATCGCCGAGGACGATTTTTGCTTCCGCGCACTCCGGGACCCGCATGGCGGGGGGGATCAGCCGGACAATGTCCCTGATAATTTCGTCGAGGGGCGTTCCATCCTTTCGCAGGGTCTCCGCGGCGCCGTGGTAGAGGCGGAGTTCCTTGACCCGCTCACCCAGTTCAGAGAGCAGTGTGTCCCGTTCCGTCTCCGCGCGGATCCGCTCTGTGATGTCGTTGAGAGTGGCGATCCACGCGGGCTCGCCGGACCACTCGGTTTCGCTCACGCGGATTTCGGCGACGATTCCGTGCCCGCCGGGGCCTTGGATTTCGATTTCATGCGCTTCCGCGCCGTCAATGGGAAAACCGAAAGGCTGGCCGACAAGGTTGTCCGGGGATGTCCCGAAGAGCCTGCCAGCGGCGGGATTGGCAAATTGGACGGTGCCTTCGCGGTCGACGACGAGGACACCGTCGGACTGGTTGGAAATGAGATCGCGGAAGCGGACTTCACTTGTGCGCAGACGTTCGGTGAGTTCGATTTGCCGGAGGTGCAGACGCACCCGTGCGAGTAGTTCGCTATTGGCGACGGGGCGGGTGATGTAGCCGTCAGCCCCGAGGTCGAGGCCCTCGGCGTGGTCTTCGGGAGAGACCTTTTGCGAACTGAGAAACACAACCGGGAGGTTCTCTGTCGCGGGATCGGCGCGGAGCCGGCGCAGGACGTCGAAGCCGGACAGGCCGGGCAGGACGACATCGAGCAGAATCAACGCGGGCGGATGCGCACGGGCGCGGCGGACGGCTTCTTCGCCGTCGGCGGCTTCCTCGACTTCGTGGCCCGCACCGCGCAGGACGCGCGCCGCCGCCGCACGGGCGTGGTCCGTGTCATCGACGAGGAGGATGCGGGCGGGAGCGGGCATCGTGCCGGAGGGCCTCATGAAGGATCTGTGGTATCGGGCGTGCCTTTGCGGGTGCCCGCGCCGGAACGGGAGAGGGATACGATGTCGAGCCCGACGAGAACCTTGGCCGAGTCGGAGAGGTCGCCGATGACGCGGCGGATGGGCGGGGGAAGCGCCTTGACGAGCGTAGGGGTGGCGAGGATTTTTTCGCGCTCGGCGAGACCGGGGTCTACAATCACATCGATGATCTCAAGCGTGTAACGGCGTGCCAGCTCGTCCTCGCAGATCCGCCGCAGGTTCTCGATGGCGTGCTCGGCGCGCGGCGTCTTTCCCGCGATGTAAAGCTTGAGGACATATGTCTCCATGATGGAAGGAACGGGGTGTGCGGTGGATAGTGCGGCGTCGGCTGCGAATGGTTGTGAAAAAATTGGGAAACCTTTCCGGTGATTAGAGGCAAATCACCGGTCCGGTGGCAAGGATAATACCCATGCCGACTCTGCTGACTTGGTGTGGCTCGCCTCCGCGGGCGTGGGTATGCAAGGAGCCGGGTCCCTATGTGCCTGCATTAGCCGAGCGGGACATCGTCCCCTACGTGCTCCTGCCATTGTCTCAACCGGTTTGTCAGCTCCTGCATAAAGTGGCGGTGCCGCGGATCGCCCGCAAGATTGCGCCGTTCGAGCGGGTCCTCCCGGAGATTGTAGAGCGAGGGTTCTCCCAGTCCGGGGCTGGTGCTGAATCGCCAACCGTCCGCCGTAATCAGCGTGCGAACCGGCTCCGTCACCGCCGCGAGGAAGCGTTCGCGGGAACCGGCAAGGTCCACCTGCCAGTCATGGACGGGTTTGCGGGCAAGCGCCTGTCGATTTGCCTCATGGTCATTCCAGGAGACCACGACATCCTCGCTCAGCTGCGTGTCGTCACCCCCAAGGATTGGTGCCCGGCTGGTGCCGTGTAGGTCCTCCTCCGGCGCCGAGCCCATCAGCTCCAGCAGCGTCGGGACAAGGTCGATCTGGCTGACCGGCCCGCGAATGCGCTGCATCCGCCGCTGCCCCGGCAACCGGACCATGAGCGGGACGCGGATCGACTCCTGGTTCATCACGCGCTTTCCCAGCATACCATGGCTGCCCATCATCTCCCCGTGATCGGAGGTGAAGACCACGATAGTGCGGTCCGCCTGACCATTGGCCTCCAGTGCGGCAAGGACGCGGCCTGTCATCTCGTCCACAAGGCTGCACAAGCCGCGGTAGGCCGCCGTCATCAGACGCCAGCCCGCCTCGTCCGCGAGGTTATACCATTCAAAACCTTCGCGCCGGAACCGCTCCGCCAGCAGCCGCACGAGGAGTCCGTCGCCGCTGCGGGCACCGAAATTCTCCGGCAACCGCAACGCGCCGGGATCGTAATCCCCCGTGCGCGGACCGAAAAACGGCATGTGCGGCTCAAGGAAGTTTACATACAGCATAAAAGGATCGCTGCCCGCGTCGCTGAGAAACCGGCATGCCTGCTCCGCGAGGAAGGAAGGTTTGCCGTAAGCTTCAGGCAGGCAGCAAGCTCTCTCGCGGCTGAACTTCTCCCCGTCATCCGGCATGAAACCGTGCCCGCGCAACCACGCATTATAGGTCGAGAGCGCGTTCTTGTCGCGCCCCTCCCGGTAGTGTCCGTCGTAATGATCCTCGAAGCTGATCCACTCGTCGAATCCATGCTGTGCGAAAATCTCGTCCCCGAGGTGCCACTTGCCGTGGTAGGCGGTGCGGTAGCGGGAGCGGATTTCCGCGGGGAGCCGTTCGGGCAGACACCGGACGTGTTCCGGCAGCGGGACGTTGTTCATGACAGCCCCGTGAGCGTGCGGCTGGAGTCCGGTCATCAGGCTGCCGCGCGAGGGCGTGCAGACCGGCTGCGTGCAGTAGGCCTCCTCGAAAAAACAGCTTTCTGAAGCCAGCCGGTTCAGGTGCGGCATCGACACGTCATCTGCGAAGAAGGTATCAAATCGCTGTTCGTCTGTGAGAATGAATAAGAGGTTGGGTCGGTCTCGTTTCATCAGTTTCTTCTATAGTTCCTGGGTGTTCATCCATAGCCGCACCGTAAAGCGAACAACCACGGGATGCACTCATGAGACCGTCGCCCGGTGCTTCTGTCGAGGCAAGGATTGCGGGCAAAACAGCCGAGGACACACAGAGGTTTTTCGATGATGCCATCCTTGCCCCCGGCCATGCGGCCGGCGCAACGGCGAAGGCGCATGGCCGATCCGCAAGGTCACGGATATGCGAAGCCCCGCGCGCTGACCCCAGGATGGGGTCGCGCCACGTTTGGTGCTGCCTTCGTATCAGTTATTCGGGGCTCGCGATGCCACAGCCATCCAATCCGAAATCCTGAACATGCGGATTGCAAGTAATCTGCGTATAGGGAGGGAGTTGCGATGTCCGGATCCCCGGCCCGACCGACCGGCGGGTTCAGGGGGAAGGATCGCCGTCCCTTTGCTCGAGGGCTTCTTTCAGTTCCGGGTTCGCCTCGAAAAGCTGATTCAACGCGAGGTTAAGGTCGTCCTGCGCCGCGCCCGCCAATTCTGTATCGCGGGCGATGGACGATGCTATGCGGAGGATGGTGAGGAAGAGGGCTGGATCGGCATCTGTGCGTAGAGCAACCAGCAAGGCGGCCCGCGCGAATCGACAGGCTTCTTCGCCGTTCTTCCGCTCTTTCTCCACCAGCGCCATGCAGATCAGCGTCCGGGGGAGTTCGTGCTTCTGCCCGGTGCGCTCAAAGCACTCGATGGCCTTTTGGTAGTTCTCAATGGCTTGGGGCCACGCACGCTGCAACTGGTGGACCATCCCGATCTGGTGGTAGCACAAACCAATCTGTTTGTGTTGTTCGTCGCGATCTTTGAGTCCTGCAATCGCCTTTTGATGGCGCTCGAGCGCTGAATCCCATTTTCGCAAAAAGGCGAAGACATTACCAAGCGCTCCCATTGCGAGGAATGACTGCTCGGTCGGATTCTTTTCCAAACTTCGTTGGAGTGCCTCATCCGCGCGATGTCGTCGTGCACCGGCGTCAGCGTGGCGACGACATAGGACACCCCGGCTTCCAGAACCCGGCGCCCGACATCAAGGAAGCGATGGGGAAGTGCTTCCACGACTGAACCGTCCGGTTGCGGGGCGGCAGCGCTATTTCCGCCCGGTCCATTGGCTCCGGGTTTTCGCCCTGAAAGATCGAGCGCGCATAGGCGGTGTCGCTTTGTCGGCGAAATCGAATGGTATAGGTGTTCTCGGCGTTCGCCATGCGTTCACAGCTCGTTGTCGCCCGCTTCTTTGACTTCTTTCGCCAGACGTTCCAGCGCGTTGTGGTCCTTCTTTTCAATCAGTTCGACGAGAAATGCGGGGACGGACTCGCGATCCTGCTGACGCCGCTCCTTGATCAAAGGTTCGATCCGGGCCCACTCCTCGCTTGGGTAGAGGGCCCGCAGGCGCTCGAGCAGGCGGTCTTCGGGTAGTTCGCGGGCAAGACGCTCCTTGACCTCGATGCGCTCGGTGGAAAGAGCCACGGTTATCTCCGCAAAGAGAAAGCTTTGCAGCCGGTCGATCATTCGCTGGAGGGGTACGTCCAAGCCGTCACTGCCGGCGAATGGCCGAAACAGGGCCACGTTGGATTTAAGAAGTGTGGGCCCGAGCAATCCGAGGGCAATCGTCCACCCCCAGGATGGGTTCAACTCCAGCCATTCGTAGGCAACCAAGCCGATCAGGACGGTAATCAACGCAAAGAGCGCGTAATAGAGGAGCGCCCACGGATGCACGACGGCCTTGCGGGTGTGATAGGGTTGCTCACTGAAGGCGGCCACGACTTCGCCCACACTGACCAAAAGGCTGATTAGGGCTGCCCCAAGAATGGACAATAGAACCGGACAGGCGACATAGGGGAAAACGTTTGCCGGTTCCATGCCACCCGCTCTTACGAAACATTCTCTGTCCGGACCAAACGCCGCCCCGTCGGGGTGAGGAGAAGGCGGTCACCGAAGCCGCCCTTTCGCTTTGTCATCCTACGGGTAATGAGGCCTTTGCGCTCCATGTCCGAGAGGTCACTCTTCAACTGCGCGAGGGGTTGCAAGGTTTCCACCTGCAACTCCACCTCCGAAGCGGCTCCAAGCCGGGCAATGGCCCTGGCGAGGCTGATTTCCTTCTCTTCCATGACGAAAGTGGAAGCGATTTGCGCCGGGGAGTCAAGCGCTTGCCTGCGGCGGGGGCCGCTCGTTTACCCCGGACGCCGTCGGCGACAAAGAAAAAGTGCGGCGCCGGCCAGGTCCACGAAGGAGTCGGACTGCTTGCCGCCCGACCGCTGGGCGCGCGGAGGGGGGGGCGGAATCCCATGCCCCTGCCGCAACGCGGTTCTCTCGTCGTTTGCCGGCGAAGCGCGACCCCGTAGCTGGGCGGCCATCCTGGCCCCCGGCCCCGCGGCTGCCGCAACGGCGAGGACGCATGGCCAATCCGCACGGCTGCGGCATAGACGCAGGTCCCGCGCGCTGACCCCAAGATGGCGTCGCGCCACCTGCGGTATCGCCTTGGTTTCAATTTGTCGGAAAATTTCCAATACCATTCGGCGGTTTAACCGGAAACGCCGCAGCAGGTCGATCACACATCCTTCCCACCGGGTGCTGGGGGCCAAGGCCACCCAACTACGTCTGGCCCGCCGCCTACCCCGGGTGCCTGCGGGATTCGATGAGTCAACTTCCGTTGACCGCTCGCAGGGCGCCCGCGAAGTAGTCGGGCTGCTTGCCGCCCGACCGCTGGGCGCGCGGATGGCTGTCGGGCGAAGTTTCGCGCACCCGGTACCTCACGAAACCGACCCCGCAGTCGCGGGGCAGGCGGAGCGTTTCCCTCCAAGCTTTTGCCTATACTTTGGTTGCCCGCATCCCGAAGAGCCGGCCGAGGAACCGCTTCACATCTTCGAGGGCGAGGTAGAGGGCGGGCACGAGGTAGAGGGTGATGAAGCTGGCGAAGAGCACACCGAAGGCCAACGAGGTGGCCATGGGGATGAGGAACTGGGCTTGCAGGCTGCGCTCCAATAGGATGGGGGTGAGCCCGGCAAAGGTTGTCAGGGAGGTCAGGACAATGGGGCGGAAACGGGCCGCCCCCGCTCCCATCACGGCGGTCATGCGGTCGGCGCCTTCGCGGCGGTTTTGGTTCACAAAATCGACCATGACGAGGCTGGCGTTGACGACCACGCCGAAGGCCGCGACGAGCCCGAGGATGGAAAGGATGCTGAGGTTTTGGAAGGTGACGATGTGCCCGATGACCGCCCCGACCAAGGCAAAGGGAATGGCCGCCATGACAATGAGCGGCTGGAGGTAGGAGCGGAAGGGGATGGCGAGGAGCGCGTAGATGATAAAGAGCATGAGGAGCGTGCTCAGGAGGAGGCTGGCAAGGGTCTCCCGCGTCTCCGCCGCTTCGCCCTCAAGGGTGCTCTCGACGCCGGGGTGGCGGGCGAGGATCTCGGGGAGCATTTCATTCTGGATCTCGCGCACAAGGGCCGTGAAGTCGGTTGCCTCGCGATCAATGTCCGCGGTGATATTGAGCACGCGGTTGCGGTCAATGCGCTTGATCGTGGCGAAGCCCTGGTCGAGGGAAATGTCGGCGACCTCGGCGAAAGGCACGGCGGTGCCGTCGGGCAGGCGCACGCGCATGTCTTCGAGGTTGGCGAGGCTCTCCCTTTCGTCGCGCGGGTAGCGGACCATGACGCGCACGTCGTTGCGCCCGCGCTGGATGCGCTGGGCCTCGGCCCCGAAGAATGCCTGCCGCACCTGCCGCCCGAGGTCTGCGGTGGAGATGCCGAGATCGGCGGCGGCGGGGTTCGTGCGGATGCGCACCTCCCGTTTTCCGCTGGAGAAGTTGTCGGCGACATCGAAGACCGCAGGATAGTCGCGGAGGCCCTCGCGAATCTCGCGGGCGGCATTGCGCATGGCCTCGAAGTCACGTCCGGTCAGTTGAATATCGATGGCCTTCTCCGGCGTAGCCCCGGCTTCGGCGGTGAAGACGAGGCTGCGCGCGCCGGGCAACTCACCCACTGCCTCGCGCCAGCGCCGCGCGAGTTCGAAGGCGGAGACATCGCGGGCTTCCGACTTGCTCATCTCGATGAGGTAGGTCGCGGTATGCGTATCGCCCTGCATGAAAATAGCGTCGTGATCGATGGCATTGGGTTCGCCCTCGCGTTCCAGTTGGTCCGTCACCTCGACAAGGGCGGCGCGCATGCGGTCGAGGCCGCGCCGCGTCGTTTCGATGGGCGTGCCCATGGGGTATTCGAGATTGGCGACAATGTAATCGCTCGGGACCGAGGGTTGGGGAACGAACCGCACCCACCCGCCCGCGAGAACGCCGAAGGAGATGATGAAGACCCCCGCAAAGGCCGCAAGGGTGAGGTAGCGCCGCTCCATCGACCAGCGGAGGGACGGGCGGTAGAGGCGTTCGATACAGGCTTCGAGGGCGTCGGCGATGCGCCGTTGCACGCGGTTGAAGGCGTTGAGCCTGGCGCGGTCGCGCGTGCCCACGCGGAGGAGGGAGAGATGGTAGGGGAGAACGAGTTTGCTCTGCACGAGGGACCACGCGAGCGTGGCGATGACGACCACAGGAATGGGGGCGAGGAACTTCCCGAAGGTCCCGGGTATGAAGAAAACCGGCACAAACGCGACCATTGTCGTGAGGACGGCAAAGGTCACGGGCTTGGCCACCCGGAGCGATCCGCGGATGGCGGCCTCCGGTCCGGGTTTGCTGTGCTGAAATTCTGAGAACACGCTCTCACCCACGACAATGGCGTCGTCGACCACGATCCCGAGGACAAGGATGAAAGCAAAGAGCGAAATCAGGTTGATCGAGACATCAAAGTAAGGCGCGACGAGAAAGGCCCCGAGAAACGAAACCGGTATTCCGAGGGCGACAAAAAAGGCGAGGAGCGGCCGAAGAAAGGCCGTGAGGATGGCGACGACGAGGATGAGGCCGATGAGCCCGTTTTTGACGAGGAGGGCGATGCGGTCGGCGAGATAAAACGACGTATCGGCAAAAGTGCTCAGGGCGATGCCCTCGGGAAAACGGCCCCTCGCTTCGTCGAGGTAGGCCTCCACTTTCCGCGAAATATCGAGCGGGCTCTCCGTGCTCACCTGCCGGACGAGAACGAAGGCGGCGGGCGATCCGTCGAAGGCGGCGATACGGTCCTGGTCGACAAAGCCGTCGACGATGCGGGCGACATCGCCCAGTTGCACGCGGGCTCCGTCGACGCCCGAGCGAAGGGGAATGGCGGCAAATTCGGCGCCCTCGTAGGCTTGCCCCAGCGTGCGGAGAAGAATTTCCCCGCTCGCCGCGCGGATGGAGCCGCCGGGCAAGTCGAGGGAGTGGCGACTGACAGCCTCGGCCACTTCGTCGAAGGTGAGCCCGTAGGCGCGCAGTGCGCTTTCCGAGACCTCGATGGCGATTTCAAAGGAGCGCACGCCGACGAGTTCGGCTTGGGATATGCCGGGAACGGCCACGATTTCGTCGCGCACCCGCTCGGCCATGCGGCGCAGGGTGACCTCATCGGTCTCCCCGGCCACGGCAATGTAGAGGACATCGCGCGGAAAAATGAGTTCTTCGATGATGGGGCGTTCGGCGTTGACGGGGAACGTATCGATGGCGTCAACACGGGTCTTGATGTCGTCTTTGAGGCGGCGAATGTCGTATCCGCGAAGGGCTTCGATGGCCACGGTGCCCACGCTCTCGGAGGCGGTCGAGGAGATGCGGCGGATTCCCTGGACGCCCTGGACGGCTTCTTCGACGCGGAGAACGATGCCCTCTTCGACTTCGTTCGGCGTGGCTCCGGGATAGACGACGCGGACGAGGACCTGATCAAGCGAAATCTCGGGAAACAGCTCCACCCGAAGCTGCGGGAGGGCAACAAAGCCGCCCACCGCAACAATGATCATGATGAGGTTGGCGGCGACGCCGTTGCGAACAAACCAGGCGATCATCGTGCGGGCTCTCCTTGTGTCCGTGCTTCGGCGTTCGGCGCATCCGTTTGCTTAACCGCCCGCACCGGCATGTTCTCGACGAAAAATTCGATACTGGAGACGGCCACGCGGTCGCCGGGTTGTATTCCCTCCGTCACGACAATGTCGGCGGGAGTCGTGTGGCGGATGGTGACTTCGCGCGTGACGAGGCGGTCGTCCTGATCGAGCACGCGCACCGTGCGGGAGTCGGCGAGGGCGGATCGGGGCAGGCGGAAGGCGTCCTCGAGGGCGACGCCTTCGATCTCGGCTTCGAGAAAGCGGCCCGGAGTGAGGGGCGCGTGCGTGGAACCATCAGCGCGGGCGAAGGGATCGTCGATGCGCGCGATGAGGTTGAGGAGGCGGGTGCGGGGATCGAGGGCGGCTTCCGCGCGAACGATGTGACCGGTCCACTCGTTCACGGCGTCGCCGGAGCGGGCGGAGAGGCGGACAACGGGACCGTTTCCAATGGCCCTGGAGCCGGGCGCGGGGAGATCGAGAAGGTCGGCTTCGCGCAGGGAGAGGGGGAGCCGGACCTCGGCGAAATCGATGGCGTAGACGCGGCCAAGGACGGTTGTGTTGGCCATGACGACTTGCCCGACGTCGACGCGCCGCTCGCGCGTGCGGCCGACGTAGGGGGCGCGCACGCGGGTGTTTTCGAGGTTGCGCTCGGCCACGCGGAGGCGGGTTTCGGCGGCCTCGACATCGGCGCGGGCCTTTTCCTGTTGCGGGACGCGCTGAACAAGCGGTCCGGGAGTTCCTTGGCCCAGTTCCGCCCAGTCCTCAACGGCCTGTTCGCCCTGGGCGATTTCCTGGGCGAGGGCAAGGCGGGCGGTGGCGAGGGCCGCGCGCGCCTCGGCGACGGCGGATTCGAGCGGGAGCGGATCGATTTCGAGGAGAAGGTCGCCCGCTTCGAAGAAGGACCCGTTTTCAAAGGCGTCGACCACGCGGAGAACGCGTCCGCTCACTTCGGGGGTGAGGTCGGTTTCGGTGCGCGGGGCGACCGCTCCCTGCGAGCGCACGGTCAGGCGCACCGTCTTGGGTTCGGCGCGAATGAACTCAACCGTGGGCAGATGAGGCTCGGGTTCGGTCATCTCCGGCGGCGAGCGGAAGAAGACGAGGAGCGCAAAGAGGCAGAGAGCAACAATGAGGACAAGGACAGGCCAAAGGTATTTCATGGCAGAGAGGGCGGTTGAGCGGATGCTGTGGCGGCGGCGGGGGCAAAATCTCCACCGAGGGAGAGGATGAGGTCGACGCGGGCGCGGTGACGTTCAGCGCGAATATTGAGCAACTGGCTCTCGCTCTCGAAAGCGCGGCGCTGCGCTTCGAGGACGGTCGTGAGGGGCGTGAGGCCGCGCCCGTAGCGGTCCGTGGCGAGGCGCTCGGCTTCGCGGGCTTGGGCGGCGGCTTCGGCGAGGGCACTCTCCTGGTCGCGCAGAAAATGCTCCGCCGCGAGGGCCGTTTCCACTTCGCGCAGGGCCGCGAGAGCGGCTTCGGCGTAGGCATGGGCCGCCTCCTCAACGCGCGCCCGCGCCCGGTCCTGTTCGGCCGAGATGCGCCCGCCATCGAAAAGCGGGGCCGTGAGCCCGCCGATGAGGTTCCAGAAAAAGCTTTCGGTATTGAGCACCTCGCGCAGCTCGGGGCTGGCGAGTCCGGCAGCGGCCGTCAGGCGCAGCTCCGGGAGACGCGCCTTGTTGGCCGCCGAAAGGCCGTGGACGGCGGCGGCATAACGGGTCTCCGCCGCGCGTAAATCCGGGCGGCGTTCCAACAGATCGGCGGGCAAACCGGGGGACACGGGGGCGAGGTCCGACGGCAGGCCGGCGCCCCCGAAGGTCCCCGCCGGGTAGCGCCCGAGGAGCGTTTCGAGAGCCCGGCGGAGACCGTCCCGCTGGCGTCCACGCGCCTCCACCGCGCTCCGGGCGGCGGCGGTATTGGCACGGGTGAGGCGAACCTCGACGGCATCGGCGACACCGGCTTCAAACCGGCGAACGGTCAGTCGTTCGTTCGCCTCGAAGCTGCGCGTCGTTTCGGTCGCGAGCCTGACCTGGGCGTCGGCCTCGGCCAGATCGACCCACAGCCGCACCGCCTGCGCCGCGAGCGAGAGGCGCGCCGCCGCGTAGTCTGCCCCGGAGGCCGCAAGGGCGGCTTCGGCGGAAGTGCGGGCGTCGCGAAGGCGTCCCCAGAGATCGATTTCCCACGAGAGGTTGCCGCTCAAGGCATAGCTGTCCTGGCGCACGCGCCCGAGACCTGCGAAATCAATTTCCTGCCGGGAGGCCTCCGCTCCGGCGGTGATGAGGGGCCGCCGCGCGGCACCGGCAATACGGGCTTCCGCCTCGGCTTGGTCGAGGCGGGCGGCGAGACGGGCCAGCCCCCGGTTGGCCGCCCATGCCTCCTCAACGAGGGCCTCCAGTTCCGGATGGGCGAGCGCCGTAACCCATTCCGTTCCCGCGTCTTCGGTCGCCGCCGCGAAGCCTTCGGCGGGCATATCGGGCTGCGCCGGGCGAAGATCTTCCGGACCGGGCCCGGTCGAGCAACCAGCCCCGAGAACGAGCCAGCCCATGTAATAGAGACTGTGGATACGCTTCATGGCTGCCCCCTCACATTTGCAAGTATGGGCGACTCTATGGCCGCCGCCGTGCGGGAGACGCAGCTTAGCAGGACCTCGCGAAAGGCCTTTGCGGGCAGGCAATCGTTCGCCCCCGAGAGCATTTCCGCCTGCACGACGAGACCCGTCATGGCGCTGACAAGGTAAAAGAAGCGGGCTTGAATCTCCGGCGGATTGCAGTGCGGTAGGCTCTCCGCGAGGGCGGCGGCAAAGCGGTCGCGCGTCTCCGCGAAGAACTCCAACAGTTCCTCCCGGAAGAGCATCGGCGTTTCCACCATCAGCCGCGTCATGAGGCGGATGGATAACTGGTCCGGCTCTCCCTTTTCATCGATCAAGACATCCACCACCGGACCGATAAGGGCGTCCGTGATCACGCCGAGCGAAAGTGGATCGCCACCCGCCCGCGCCTTCGCTTCACCCAAACGCCGGAACCGCTCCGCGTTCACCGGTCCGGCCCGCCGCCGCATGATCTCCAGCCACAAATTCTCCTTCGATTCGAAATGGTAGTTCACCGCCGCCGTGTTCGCCCCCGCCGCCCGCGCAATCTCCCGGATGCCCACACCCGCAAACCCGCGCTCCGCAAACAAACGCTCCGCCGACCCCATCAACTCTTCCTTCGTATCCGACATTTCAAACGATTGATTGAAACAATCGTTTGATTGGCAATAAATTCTTCAGGCCGGGTGGGGTCGCGGAGCGGCCTGCCGTGTGCTTTGGCAGCGTCGCCGCCCCCGGCCACGCGTCGGTATTCTATGCCGACTGTGCCGGCGGGTGCGGCTCGGCCTGGAAGAGGCCTTCGGCGCGGAGGCGGCGGAGGACTTCGACGGCCATGCGGGAGCGGTTCATGATGTAGAGGTGCACGCCGGGCGCGCCCCATGCGAGGAGTTCGCGGATTTGGCGGCAGGTCCAGTCGATGCCGACTTCGTGGATTTTGGCCTTGTCGTCGCCGGCCTCCCGGAGGGCGGCGTCGAGTTCGGTCGGCACGTGTTTGCAGAAGCGGCGCGCCTGCACGGCCGAGCGGATGGGCATGAGGCCCGGGAGGATGGGCACGGTGATCCCCGCCGCGCGGCAGCCGTCGACAAAGGAGCGGAAGTAGCTGTTGTCGTAGAAGAGCTGCGTTGTGACAAACGAGCCGCCGGCGTCGACTTTGCGCTTGAGGTTCACGAGGTCGGCGGCGCCGTCAGGCGCTTCGGGATGGATTTCCGGGTAGCCCGCCACGCCGAGGCTGAACCCGCTGAAGTTCTCGCGCAGGAAGGCGACCAGCTCGTCGGCGTAGGGGAAGCCGTCGGGGTGGGGGCGAAACTCCGTCTCGCCCTTCGGCGGGTCGCCGCGCAGGGCCATGATGTTGCAGAATCCGGCGTCCTGCCACTCCGCCACGATTTCGCGGATCTCGTCTTTGGACGAGCCCACGCAGGTGAGGTGCGGCATCACTTCGAAGCCGTATTCATCCTTGAGCAGCTTCGCGTAGCGGAACGTGCGCTCGCGCGTGGAGCCGCCCGCCCCGTAGGTGATGGAGACGAAGTCGGGCTTCACCTGCTCTTTGATTTCCAGAGCGGTGCGCACGATCAATTCGCCCCCCGCCTCGTCCTTCGGCGGAAAGAATTCCACGGACAGCACCGGGCTGCCCTTTACAAGCAAGTCACTGATCGGTCGATTTGATGTCATTTAACCTATCAATGAATCAGGATAAGTTGATATGTAAAGGAGGAATTCAAGGGGCGGGCACACAGGCAGCGGATGAACGGGACAGGGGAGGAAATTCTTCTTTTCGGAGTTTTGAGTCGATTATTTTGTTGACCTGAAAGTCTTTTAAGTGGAGAAGTCGCCCGTGGTAACGAAAGTATCAGCTGCGAAACAGGGAATGTTGGACGCGAACGAAGCGGTTGCGTCGGTTTCCTACCGTTTGAACGAGTTTTGTGCGATCTACCCCATCACGCCCTCGTCGCCCATGGCGGAATTCGCGGACGAATGGTCGGCGGCGGGTCGGCGAAACATCTGGGGCGCGGTCCCGAGCGTCCTCGAGATGCAGTCGGAGGGCGGCGCGGCGGGTGCGCTGCACGGCGCGCTGCAGGCGGGGTCGCTGTGCTCTTCCTTCACGGCCTCGCAGGGGCTGCTGCTCATGATCCCGAACATGTACAAGATCGCGGGCGAGCTGACGCCGTTCTGCCTGCATGTGACGGCGCGGGCGGTGGCGACGCACGCGCTGAGCATCTTCGGCGACCACTCGGACGTCATGGCCTGCCGCCAGACGGGCTTTGCTATGCTCGGGGCGGGGTCGGTACAGGAGTCGCACGATTTCGCGGCCATCGCGCAGGCGGCGACGCTGGAAACGCGCGTGCCGTTCCTGCAGTTTTTCGACGGCTTCCGCACGTCGCACGAGGTTTCGAAGATCGAAATCCTGGACGACGATACGCTGCGCGACCTCATCCGCGAGGACTGTGTGGCGGCGCACCGCGACCGCGCGCTGACGCCGGACCGTCCCATGATCCGGGGCACGGCGCAGAATCCGGACGCGTTCTTCCAGGCGCGCGAGGCGTGCAACCGCTACTACGACGAGGCGACAGCCCGCATCCGCGCGGTGATGGACCGTTTCGCGGAGCTGACCGGGCGCCGCTACCGTCCGTTTGACTACGAGGGCGATCCGGAGGCGGAGCGCGTGATCATCATCATGGGTTCGGGTGCCGAGGCGGCGGGCGAAACCAGCGAATGGCTGAATCAAAAGGGGGAGAAGACGGGTGTGCTCAAAGTGCGTCTCTACCGCCCGTTTTCGGCGGAGGATTTTCTCGCTGTCCTGCCGGAGAGTGTGCGTTCCATCGCCGTGCTCGACCGCACAAAAGAGCCGGGTGCGCTGGGCGAGCCGATGTTTCTCGATGTATCCACGGCGCTCCGTGAGGCCGCGCAGTCGGGGGGTCGTCCGGAGTTGAATGACGTGCGCGTCATCGGCGGCCGCTACGGCCTCGGGTCCAAGGAGTTCAACCCCGCGATGGTGAAAGCCGTTTACGACGAATTGGCCAAAGAAACGCCGAAGCGCCGCTTCACCGTGGGCGTAAACGACGACGTGACGGGAATGTCTCTCGATGTCGACGAGAGCTTCGACCTTGAGATTCCGGGTGTGAAGCAGGCGGTGTTCTTCGGTCTCGGTTCGGACGGCACCGTGGGCGCGAACAAGAACTCGATCAAGATCATCGGGGAGGAGACGGACAATTTTGCGCAGGGCTACTTCGTCTACGACTCGAAGAAGGCGGGGGCCATGACGGTCTCGCACCTGCGCTTCGGCCCCGAACCGATCCGTTCGACCTACCTCATCCGGCAGGCCGACTTTGTCGCGTGCCACCGATTCGAGCTGTTGGAAACCGTGGATGTGCTGGGGCATGCCGCGCCGGGCGCGACGCTGCTCCTCAATTCGCCCTGTCCGCCGGAAGAGGTCTGGGACAAGCTCGCGAAAGATTTACAGGAAACCATTATCGAAAAAGGGTTGAAGGTCTACGCCATTGAGGCGACCAAGGTCGCGCGCGAGTGCGGCATGCCGGGGCGTATCAACACCATCATGCAGACCTGCTACTTCGCCATCTCCGGGATTCTGGAGAAGGACGAAGCCATCCGGCAGATCAAGAACGCCATCGACAAGACCTACGGCAAACGCGGTCAGTCCGTCGTCGACCGCAACTTCCGCGCAGTGGACTCGGCGCTTGCGAACATGGTGAAGCTGGAGATTCCGCGCGGAGCCTCGGCGACGCGCGGCCTGCCGCCCATCGTCGATCCCGCCGCCCCGGATTTTGTGCAGCGCGTGACCGCCATGATGCTCGCGGGAAAAGGGGATCTCCTGCCCGTCAGCGCCTTTCCCGTGGACGGCACCTGGCCGACAGACACGGCGCGCTGGGAGAAGCGCAACATCGCGGAGGAAGTCCCGGTCTGGGAATCCGACATCTGTATCCAGTGCAACAAGTGCGCTGTAGTCTGCCCGCATGCGGCCATCCGCCCGAAGGTTTTCAAACCGGAGGCCATGGACGGTGCGCCGGACAGCTTCAAGTCGGTGAAGTTCCGCTCCCGCGAACTGGAAGGTTTTCTCTACGCCCTCCAGGTCGCTCCGGAAGATTGCACCGGTTGCAACTTGTGCGTCGAGGTGTGCCCGGCCAAGGACAAGTCCAACCCGAGCCGCAAGGCGATCAACATGTCGCCGCGCATCCCGCTCCTCGAGACGGAGCGTGCCAACTACAGCTTCTTCCTCGATATTCCGGATCCGGACCGCTCGATGCTCAAGGACGACGTCAAGACGACGCAGTTCATGCGCCCGCTCTTCGAATACTCGGGTGCCTGCGCGGGCTGCGGGGAAACGCCGTACGTTAAGTTGCTCACGCAGCTTTTCGGCGACCGGCTTCTCATCGCCAATGCGACGGGCTGTTCCTCCATCTACGGCGGCAACCTGCCCACCACGCCCTACACGGTCGATGCCTGCGGTCGCGGCCCGGCATGGTCGAACTCGCTCTTCGAGGACAACGCGGAGTTCGGTCTTGGTATGCGTGCCGGCATCGAGCAGACGCGCGTCTACGCCGAACTCCTTCTTCGGAAGTTCGCTCCGGTCGTGGGCGACGATCTCGTTGAAGCCGTCATTGCCTGCCAGACGGGCGACGAAGCAGCCGTGCAGGAGCAGCGCAAACGCGTCGAGGTTCTGCGGTCCAAGCTCAAGGGCGTCGACGGTCCGGAAGCGAAGACGCTCACCCAAATCGCCGACTACCTTGTGCCCAAGAGCGTGTGGATCGTGGGCGGCGACGGCTGGGCCTACGACATCGGTTTCGGCGGGCTCGACCACGTCATCGCCTCCGGGCGCAACGTCAACATTCTCGTCCTCGACACCGAGGTCTACTCCAACACCGGCGGGCAGCAGTCGAAGGCGACTCCGCTCGGCGCGGTGGCGAAGTTCAGCATGGCGGGCAAGGCGGTCCCGAAGAAGGACCTCGCCCTCATGGCCTCGACCTACGGCTCCGTGTATGTCGCCCGCATCGCGATGGGGGCGAAAGACAACCACGCTGTGAAGGCCTTCGTCGAAGCCGAGAGCTATCCCGGCCCGTCGCTGATCATTGCCTACAGCCATTGTGTGGCGCATGGCTACAACATGGCGATGGGGCTCGAGCAGCAGAAGAAGGCGGTGGCCTGCGGCTATTGGCCGCTCTTCCGCTACGACCCGCGCCGCGCTGACGCCGGCGAGAACCCGATGAAGCTGGACTCCGCCGCGCCGAAGTCCTCCCTCTCCGAGTTCACCGCCAACGAAACGCGCTTCCACATGCTGGAGCGGATCAACCCGGAACGTGCGGCGCTCCTCCAGAAGATGGCGGCGGACTCCGTGCGCGAACGGTTTGCCCTCTACGAGAAGATGGCGGCAGCCAATCCCACCACCGACAAGCCCGCCTCCGACGCCAACAGCTAAGCACATACGGACAATGGATCTTACCACCAACTACCTTGGCCTGAAACTCAAGAACCCGCTCATGCCGGGCGCCTCCCCGCTTGTCGACGACATCAATGTGGTGCGCGCGCTGGAAGACGCGGGGGCCTCGGCCATCGTCATGCACTCGCTCTTCGAGGAGCAGATCACCCAGGAGCAGGTCTCCGAGTTTGCCCATACGGAGGGCCCCGCGGAGTCGTACGCGGAAGCGACGTCGTACTTCCCGGCCATGACCGATTATTCCCTCGGGCCCGAACGCTACCTGCGCCAGATCGAGCGCATCAAGCAGGCCACCGACCTGCCGGTCATCGGCTCGCTCAACGGTGTGTCCCCCGGCGGGTGGTCCCACTACGCGAAATACATCGAGCAGGCGGGCGCGGACGCACTCGAGATCAACGTCTACTACGTCGCCACCGATCCACGCGAACCGGGCACCGAAGTCGAGGCGCGCACGCTCAATATCCTGCGTGACGTGAAGGAGGCGGTGAAGATTCCCGTCGCCGTGAAACTCTCGCCCTTCTTTTCCTCGCCCGCACACTTCGCCATGCAGTTGGACGAAGCGGGCGCCGCCGGCGTGGTGCTCTTCAACCGCTTCTACCAGCCCGACATCGACATTGAGGAGCTGGAGGCGAGGCCGCACCTTGAGCTTTCGCGTTCGCCGGAGCTGCGCCTGCGCCTGCGCTGGGCCGCCATCCTGCACGGCAACCTAAAGGGCGACATCGCTGTGAGCGGGGGCGTGCATACGATGGAGGACGTCGTCAAATCGATCATGGCGGGGGCCTCGGGCGTGCAGCTGGTCTCCGCGCTCTTGCGCAAAGGCCCGTCGCACATCGGCTACCTCCTTGCTCAGCTACGCCACTGGATGGAGGAGCACGAATACGAATCGGTGGAGCAGATGCGCGGGAGTATGAGCTTGCGCAAGTGCCCGGATTCTTCTGCTTTTGAACGTGCGAACTACCTTAAAGTACTCCAGCTATGGAAGCTGGATGCCCATAGGAAGCAGGGCTGGCCCACCGAGGCGGAGCCCCGCGTGTGAGTTATGAACGTCCTTTCCCAGACAACAGGATACGCCATCGAAGCACTTGCGTGCCTCGCCGCGTCGTCGTCGAAATCCATGATGGTGCGCGAGATCGCGGCCGAGACTGGAATCGCCCAGGCCTACCTTGCGAAGGTTGTGCAGCGCCTTGTCGTGGCCGGCGTCGTCGACTCCAAACGCGGCTACCGCGGCGGCATTTCCCTCAGCCGGTCCCCGGATGACATCACGATCAAGGAGATCGACGACGCCGTGGAGATCAACCGCCCGCCCGACCGTTGCCTCCTAGGCATGACGCATTGCAGCGAAGAGCGCGCTTGCCCGGCCCACGATTACTGGAAAAAGACGCGCGAAAGCGTCCGCCGCCGACTCACGACACTTACCCTCGCCGACATCGTTGAGTTCGAAGCGCGTCGTAACTCGGGCAAGAAGGAACCCTCGCCGCTCTTGCCGATGCTTCGCACCGTCCAGTCCGGCGCGGCTTCGGCGAAGGCCACGAGATCCTTGAAGTGCCGCTCAAAGTAAGGGATGCCCGCGCTTACCCAAACGGGCCGCGGAGAGGGCGGCAGGGTGATCTCCACGCCTGCGTCTACAGTCCGCGCCGCCTCCACACGCCTCCATTCGTCGCCGTCTTCACTCGTGAAGAGAATCCCGGGCAGAACACGGGCGGAAGTTGGCATTTTCGGGATAATCTAAGCCCGGCGCGGTTGCACATCGCTGTCCGGCCATTCGATGCGGAGCCGCAGCGCGTTGTCGTGTGCGGGGATCCGCTACAGAAAGCTGAATTGCGCGTTGCCGGAATCTTTTCCGGGCCGATGGTTTCGCGATACCGTTCAACCAGTTGCACACGCTCAATTTCGCCTTGAACGCGGCGGGTACGGCGGGGACATCTACGCTGAACGGGACCCAACTGGTGACACTGGAAAACCTCGGTACGATTGACTGGATGCCGGCACACAGATCGAGTTCTTGCACCAGCGCGCGGATGTTAACGTCGACCGATTTACGGTCACCGCGATTCCCGAGCCGTCGACCTATGCGTTGCTGTTCGGTTCTCTGTTGCTCGGATTCGCCGACCTGCGCTGTTCACGTTGCTGAGGCGGGGGATCCCGGACAAGGCGCGGCCACATACGCGGGAACCTTCAGGGATGGAGCAGCGCGGCGGCGGCGGGCTGCTCGAGGAGGCGCATGAGTTCTGGCAGGGCCTCGAATCCGCGCGCGCTGTAGATGCGCTCGGCGCTGCGCAGGGCTTCTACGTCGGGAGCGTATTCAGCGACGGAGTGTCGCCGCCAGATGAAGGCGTAGGGAATTTGGTCGGAGGCCGCGAATGGGATGCCCGCGAAGACCGGATCGCCCGTCACGTAAAGACTGTCGAAACCGAAGGTGACGAGGACGCCGCCCTCTTTGTAGCGATCCGTGATCCATGCCGCGCGGCGGGCATCGCGTTCGGCTTGGCCGGCGAGCCACGGGGGTTGGTCGGCTTGGCGCACGTTGGGATCTTCGCGGGGCCAGAGGCCGCCGGGGGCGACGACGAGGATGCGTTCGGCGAGCAAGGGCGGTTCGGTGTAGGTGCCCGCCGCGTAGACGGGCAACCCATTGAGGCCGCGCACCCAGCCTCGCTCGTGGGATAGGTGCACGGGGTTGAAGCCGAGGTGGCGGAGGAAGGCTTCGATGGCCGGAGCCACGCGGTCGTCAAATCCGGGCGAGAGGGCGATGACGGCATCGTGCGCGACCGGCTCGGGATCGGGCAGCGGGCGGCCGACTTCCCGGGCGACGGCCACGGCCTCGCGCAGTTGCATGGGCGACTCATTTTCGGCGAGGCGGTGTACGGTCGGGTTGCCAAGGGCGGTGAGGAGAGCCTGACCGCCTTTCGAGTGCAGGAGGGCCTCGCTCGCTTCATTCGGGTAAACAAAAACGATGTCGGCGGAGGGGTCGCGTTCGAGGTTGGCGGCAAGGCTTTCCGCAGAATGGATGACGTTTGGGAAAACATGGTTGTTGCGTCCGCCGAGGGTGGTCATCTGGCGCTGGTGTCCGCTCTCCTTGTGTCCGGCGAGGAAGACGGCGTCGGCCCGCTTGCGCGGGGGCTTGATGCCGCCGCGCCCGGCGAGGTGCTCGGCGAAGGCATGAAACCACGGCCGGACATCGTCAGGATAGCGGCAGGAGACGATGTGCCCGTCGACGACCACCGGCTGATCGATGTAGGTACCCAAATCGCCCCGCATCCAGGCCTCGGGCACTTCGCTCGCGATCTCGTTCCAACCCGTGACCATGCGTCCGGCGGCAACCCCGGCCCCGGCGAGGAGGCGTGCGGAATGGCAGATCGACCCGATGGGCTTTTCCGCTGCATCGAAGGTACGCACGATGCGGATGGCCTCGGGGTCGTCTTCGAGGTTGCCCGGGCTGTAACCGCCCGGAAGGACGAGGCCAAGGTAGGGGCTGATGTCCGTGACCTCGCGCATGGCGAGATTCGCGAGGGCGTCGCGCCCCTGCCTGTCGGGCGTCTCGTTGTTTGGATCGAGCAGCACGGTGCCCGCCGCGAAGGAGGCGACATCGACATTGTAGCCCATCGCGGTAAGAGAGTAGAGCGACTCAAAGTGCTCCATGCGGTTGAACCCATGCGCGATGAGGAAGAGGAGGCGCGGGGAATCGGTGTCCTCGGCATCGGCGAAGGTGACGGATGGCAAAGATCCGGCGGCCACGAGCAGCGCGACAATGCCGCGCAGGAGGTGAGGGAGGTGGGATCGGTGTGTGTTCATGAGATTAAAATTGAAAAACGGGAATGGGATTTGCGGTTTTCAAGGATGAGTGGGGCTGGGCGGTTGTGATGCCTGTGTAGCCGAAGCCTTTGCCACGGGGCCGGAGCAAGCTCCGACGCCACGGGGAATTGCCCTCTGTGTCGCATGGCCCTCATTCCTCCGGATGATAAAGGAGTTGCTGGCGGCCGTTGTGGTCGCGGATTTCGAGGCGGCCGGGGTTGTCGGCGAGGGTGGGGCGGCCTTTGATCACAGCGGCCTCGAGGAGCACGGTGGGTTCGGTGAGACCGGGGAGGGGATGAATCTCGCCGTCAAGGCGGGCGGAGGCGGCAACGTTGACCAGGCCGGGTTTTGTCCAGTGCAGGGAGGCCCCTTCGTGTAACTGAACTTTCGATACAACGGCGGAGGGGTAGGCGACTTCGAGCACGGCACCGGATTCGACTGTGATCTCCAAGTTGGGTCCGGCGGATTCGGTTCCATGGGGGAATTGGCCGCCGGCCGCCGGATCACTCGCGAAGACCACACGGCCGGCGGCGATGTGCAGGCGGGAGTTTTCGACGTAGGCTTGTTCACCCGCGAGAATGAGGGCGGCGCGGCCTTCCTTGCGGATGGTGATGGGGCCTTCCTTGCCGTTGCGGAGTCGGCGGGTCTGGAAGGCGTTGGCGGCGGTGTAGTTGAATTTTGCATCGGGCGATTCGTTGATGCCGCGATGGGTGAAGTTGCGGTCGGTGTCGATGGTGGTGTCGGCGTCGATCCAGACGGCGCCGCGGTAGGATTGATCGCGTGTGCGGATTTCCCAGCGGTTGCCGTCGCGGCGCTCGAAGACGATGTGCCCGTTGTTTTGCACGCCGTCGGCTTCGTCGTGGAGGGCGCGGCCGGTCATGGGCAGGCTCCTGCCATCGTGCGTGCGGAGGGTCGCCCCGCTCACGCGGATGCTGCCGAGCGACCCGAGGGCGAGGTCGCGTCCGCGCGGTGCAAAGGGGGCAAGGGCGTCGCGGGAGCGGTCGGCGATGAAGTCATGGTGTAGTTCGAGGATGCCCCCGCCTTCGTCGTCACCCGAGACCCAGAGCTGGAGGGTGAAGCCGCCGTAGTTCTTGATGAAGGGGAAGTCCGCTTCGGGCCAGATGACAAAGCGCGTGCCTTCGCCGAGAACGAGTCCGGGGCGGCTCAACTCGCCGGTGGCAGGCCACGAGCCGCGAAAATGAACGGTGGTCCCCGGATCGCCGAGGCTGACGATCTGGGAGTGACGGTGGTAGTCTTGCGGCCAGGGTAGGAGGTTGGCGGAGACGCCGTATTGCCCGCCGCCGGTGAAGCGCAGACCGGTTTCGGCGCGGCGGGGGCTTTGAATGAGGCCCTGCTCGCGGTAGGTGTTTTTGAAGAAGATGTCGACGGGACCGGTGAGGGGGCCGCTTACTTCGAGGATGTCGCCGGGTTCGCCCCCGCGGACGGTGTCGATAATGAAGGCCACACCTGTCGTGGGCACGTGGATACCGGCGGCACGGACGTGGCCCCCGATGTTCAGGAATGTGCGCGTGCCGGGTTCAAAAAAGGCATGGGGGGCGTCGATCCCGGGCCATTCGGCGGGCGAACCGGATGCGTCGATCCAACCGCTGCCGCCGGTGCTCCAGGCGGGCGCCTGCATGCTGCCCGGATCCTGCTTCCAAGTCCAGACGGGTTCGCCTTCGGGAAGGTTCGTCGTCAAGGGGCGGTAGGTGATCGGCGTGCGGCGGTCTTCGTGCGGAGGCAACTCCAGACCAAAGCGGTCCACGATGCCGGTGAGGCCGTCGCCCTCGAGGCGGTAGGTTTGGTTGGGGAAAAAGGTGCCGGTGGTTTGGCCGGTATGGTTGAGGATTTCCGCCGCCGTGATGCCTTCGGGCACGGACTGCCGGCGGAAGGCATAGAAAACGCCTTTGCCGGGGTGTTCGTCGGAGAGCCAAAGGACGCCCCCGTTTTCCGGGAGAAGCCAGGGGCGCTGCATGAAAGGGAGGGCGGCGCGGAATTGCCGGGCAAGGCGGGCAAAGCCGTCGATGACATTCGTCGGGTCGACCTCGGCGTGCGCATAGTAGGGCCAGATCTCGGGAGCGAGCCAAGCATTGTGGGCCATGGCGCGGAAGGCGAGATTTCCCCATTCACGGGGCGAGCGCTCGAACTGGGCGTTGCCCCGCAGCCAGTGGGAGGTGTGCGCCATCATCCATGGGGTTTCGAGGGCGTTATCCGTCTCGATGGAGCAACTCAGGCCGGGGAAGGAGTGGCTCTCGGAGATCCAGCCTACGCCCTCGCGCGACTGCGCGGCGAGCCACTCCCAGTAGGCGCGCTGCATCGGCTCGCCGTCACGGGTGGCCCAATCCAGTTGGCCCATCATGAGGTTCTGAAAACTGTCGCCCCAGAAGCCGGCGTAGCCAAAGCTCTCGCGCACACCGCGTAGGCGCTGGTCGAAGACCTCGCGGAAGCGTGGGGAGAGGATGTTGTGCTTGTAGGCGTCTTCGCCGTAGGTTTCATTGGGCGGACCGCTGGGCGAGTTGAGCGCCCAGTTTTCGGGGTCGAGACCGACTTCGCGCACGAAGGGCGCGTCGCGGTGGGTCATACCGGTGATCCATGTATAGTTTTCGATACCGAGCTTGTCATAAATCACGCTGGCCTGCCGCCAGGGATCCTCGACCTCCGGAAGTGGCCACCAGTCGTAGATTTTGTTCACGCCTCCGCCGGTGAACTCAAACTGGTCGCCGCCATCCCAGCCGCGGTTCGCCGCACGCCCGTTGACCCATCCGGGGTTGTGCACCATGACGCGCTGCACGCCGAGCTGGTGCAGGTGGCCCGCGTAATCGGCCATGCGCGCGGTGACGGAGGCGAAATTGTCGTTCGCTCCCCAGAAATCAAAGAGGTAGCCCACTGAGGGGACGACGCGGTCGGCGAGGAAGCCCAACTCGGCGGCCACGCGGGCGCGCAGTTCGTATTCGATCTCCAAATACCGCGTGCGCCAGAAATGGACCCCGGCCGGTTCTTCGCGCACGAGGGCGGCATAAAACATCGGCTGGGTGATCTGGTTGTCGGTGTAGGCGAAGTGTTCTTCGCTGATCTGGCCCACGCCGCCGTCGCCGGGATAGATTTCCGTGAGCCCGCGCAGATTGCCCTGCCGGTCGGGGTAGGCGACGAAGGCGGCGCGCTCGTTGAATTGGTAGTCGAAGAAAGAAGTGCCCGCGCCGCGCGCGGGGGCGTGTATCCATGAATCCGCGCGCAGACCGAGGGCCGCCTCGCGCGACAAAGCGGCGGAGTGGCCATCGGTGAAACCGGGGGGCAGGGGAGAGGGGCGGGAAAAGGTGTCCTGCGTGTTGTAGGTGGTGGCGGAGCGACCCGTCGTGTCGGTGTCGAGCGGCTGCTCGAGGTTGCCGAGGCCGCGGTAGCGCTGGTTGGCGAGAGTTAGCCCGTCGAGGGTGCCGCCCACTTCCGCGCCCCCGAGGAGGCGCAGGGCGGTTGTGCGGTGGGGGGCATCGAGGTGAATTTCGATAGACCCGCTCCAGCCCCGCCACGGCCAGCCCGCAATGGTGTCTTCGTGCGCCCGAATCCGCCAGATAAGCACTCCCATTTTCTCGAAGGCGGCGGCGCGTTCGTCGAGGAAGGCCGAGCGATGCGAAGCCCGCGTGATTTCGGCGAGTGGACGGGTGCGGGCAAAGCGGAATTTATCGCGTGCGGGTCCGCCCTGTTCGCCTTCCCAAAAGATGTCTTCCTCATCCCAGGCAAAGTATTTTTTCCAATCGGCGAAGTCCGTGCTTCCGAAAATCTCGACATGCAGATCCCAGCCGCCGCCGACCGCCTTGGCGCGGGCGAGGCGCAGACCCGCCCCGATGACCGGTTGTTCGGCCCATTCGTCGGCGATGAGGGGAAAAACGACAGTTTCGTCATGCGCGAGGGGATAACCGCCGAGGGCAAAGCCGCCGAGCCCGAGAAACCAGCCCTCGCTTGTCGAGCGGGCCTCGAGGGAGACGCCGTTTGGCAGGTCGAGGGAGCGTACGGATTCCCGCGCCTCGCCGAGGACAGCGGCGAGGCAGGCGAGGACGAAGGTGAATCGGAGGGGGGGACGCTTCATGTTTCGGGGGACAATTGAACGAAGAAAGTCTACCATCCGGGAACGCTCCGGCATACCTCCTTTTGCGAGGAGGAGGGATGGTTTTGCGCCGCCGAAGGCGAGGCGTGGCGCAAACGGGACCGGAAATGCCCCACGAGCGCCGAGACCCGGTATGGGCCGCGGCGTGCAGTTTCGGGCCTCTGGCGCGACATGCCTGATTCGTGCTATGTTGGTTGTTTTTGGTTGACGGTCGGGGGTCGCTGGAATTCTGTTCAAAACAGAACTTATAATCCGTATATGGAATAATGGGTGGTGCCGACTAAGAGTTTGCGCTCCATTCAACCCCTGGAATCACATGAAATCAACCTTGTTAACGCGCCTGAAAGGCATCTCACTGGCCCTGCATACCCCGGTCTTGCTGGGATCGTTTTTTATCATTGGCTCTACGCTTCACGCGGAGCGTCCGTTCGCGGATGCGCCGTGGGAGATTGCCCTGATCGAAGCCCCATTCCCGATGCCGCAGTTGGTCCGGCCGGTCTTCCCGGACCGTGTATTTGACATCCGCGAATTTGGCGCGCGACCGCGGGCGGAGGACGGCGAACACCTGAACACGGATGCGATCCACCGTGCGATTGAAGCGGCCCATGCGGCGGGAGGGGGGCGTGTCCTCATTCCGGAAGGCGGTTGGCTGACGGGGCCGGTCCACCTGAAGTCGAACATCGATCTGCATGTGGCGGAGGGAGCCACCCTGTATTTCAGTGAAAACCGCGAGCACTACCTGCCGGTTGTCATCCAGCGCCACGAGGGGGTGGAGGCGCTGAACTACTCGCCTCTCATCTATTCGTATCGACTGACGAACGTGGCGCTCACGGGCAAGGGGCACCTCGACGGGCAGGGCGAGCAATGGTGGGCCTGGTATCGGGAGTATGGGCCGCCGCCGCGTGCGGTGGCAAGCAAGGTGCCGCTGTCGCGCCGCGACTTCGGCAAGGGCTCGGGCATGGAGGGCATGCGCCCGAATTTCGTGGTTTTCTGGGAGTGCCGCGATGTCCTTGTCGAAGGAGTGACACTGGACGATTCACCGATGTGGAATGTGCATTTGGTCTACACCGAGAACGCCATCGTGCGTGATGTGACGGTGAACAGTCTCCGTTCGCCCAATGGTGACGGACTGGTTGTCGACTCTTCCAGAAACGTCCTCATTGAATACAACCATTTCGAGACAGGCGACGATGCGGTTGTCATCAAGTCCGGGCTCAACGAGGATGGCCTCGCCATCAACATCCCCACGGAAAATGTGGTGGTGCGCAACTTCTCGGCGACGGACGTGCGCACGGGCAGCGGCGGCGTGGTCTTCGGCAGCGAAACCTCGGGCGGCATCCGCAATGTCTACGTTCACGACGCCTACTTCGACGGGAGCGACCGCGGCGTGCGGTTCAAGACAGAGCGCGGGCGGGGGAACATGACGGAGAACATCTACGTCCGTAATATTCGCATGCGCAACATCACGTATGAGGCGATCAACTTCAACACCTACTATTCGGGGCCGGGCCGGGTAGGTCCTTCGCCGCTCATTCGCAACATCTTCATCAGCGATATCGAGATCGACGGGGTGCCCACGGCGATCGCGCTGATTGGACTGCCCGAGAAGTGGCTTGAGAACGTTGTTCTGGAAAATATCTCGATCAAGAATGCCCGTCGCGGCGCGCGCATCAGCCGGGTGAAGAACCTCCGGATGACGAATGTCGACATCCAGTCGAAGGAGCAGGCCATGGTGCTGTCGGATGCCTATGAGGTCGTTTTTGACGACGTCACACTGCGCGACGACACTGGCGGCAAGCCGCTGCGTCTTGACCGCGGCTACCTTGGCGCTCTGATCTTCGGCGACTTTCCGCATGACCAGATTGAACTGGGCGAGGGCATCCCGGAAACGGTCGTGACGGAGGGCCCCCGCGAACAGCTTTGGTAGGCGGGGATCCTTTCCGCCGGCGTCGTCCGCGCCCGATGCGTGGAACCAGTCCCTGTGATCATGGGGCGCGTAGGCCTTCCGCCCCGGCGCTCCCGCACCGCTTTTATCCGCCGGGGGTTTTGCGCCGGTGGCGGTGGTAGGCCAACGCCGTTGGCGTAGATTGGATCGATCCGCCCGAGGAAGGGGCGCGCCTCGCGGTCGCGTGCGTCCGGAAACGGACCGCCTTGTTGTGTGAGGCAGGCTTCGCGCGTGGCGCACAATTGCCGGGAAAGCAAACGCAAAAGGGGGGGGGGGGGGGCCCCAAACGGACGGCTTTGTTGTGTGTGGCTGGCTGCGGGGGGGGCTAAAATTTGCGGGTAAACAAAACCAAAACGGCGGGGGCTTGCGCCCGCGCCTTCAATCTTGTTGTATCTGCTACTATCCCTGTTGCTATGAAATAAGGGGTGGCGGTCAGGCGGCGGTCGTGCGGCGGCGGCGGATAAAGACCACTGCCGCGAGCGCGATCACCCCGAAGATCGCCGCGTAGGTCGACGGCTCGGGAATGACTTCCACGCTGAAACCGGTGATCGTGTGCGCGCCTCCCTTGGACGGGTTGTTCGCCGCCCGGTAAAGGAAGGCGTCGTAGGTGAAATACGGCGAGCTGTTGTCCACCGCGCTGACTTGCGCGAGGAGGTTCAGGGCCGAGTCGAGGTACGATGCGGTGAGGGTCGCCTCCCCGGCACCGGTTCGTGCGATGCTGAACTCTATGGTGTAGACTTGATCACTCAGGAGACCGCCGTCGGCCTCGAGATCGGTCGCTTTCGAGAGGCTGGTGAAATGCCCGAGCGAACTGAGGAGATTGGCCTGTTCGATATCGGTCCGTTTGCGAATGTCGAAGGGGCTTGCGTCGAGCGCGCTGGATACATGGAAGTTGATCATGTAGCCGGTGACCGGGGTGCCTGCGCCGCCGCCGGGACCGTTGGCCGAACCGATGTCCTCGCCGGGGCGGAACGAGGGAGCCGCCGCATAGCTGAAGAGGCCCATGCGGTTGTCCGTGTTGAAGGCAGGCGTGCCGACGGCGTCGGCGGAAAATGTGTAGCGCATGACAATCGCCTCGCCGACCGCGAGGGTGTAGCCCGCCGTGTTGGCAACAAAGTTGGTGCCAATCAATTGCGAGCCGCTTTCGGGCCGCACAAAAACTAGCTGGCCGGGCGAAGCATTCAGCTCCACAGCCGATCCGCCGCCCTTGTACCAGATCGAGGAGTTAGGCAGATCCTGGTTGTCGCGCACGCCCGGACCAAAATCGTGGTTGAGCAGGGTTTGTACTTGGCCGAGGGCCGATGCCGCGCCCAGCGCGGTGAGACCTAAGACGAGAGGAGTGGTTATTCTTTTCATTTTCTTTTCGTTATACGTGGGTTATTGGGTTTGTTTGGGATCAGACCGAAGGATATGCGCGCCGATCCCCAACCGGGTAAAAGACTCAGGAATCAGGAAGAGAACCGGCCGCATTCATTCAAATCTGAACAAGTTATCCAAAGACGAAAAACACTCAGACGTCAACCCCTTTTTTTCGGCGGGACTCGCACTTCGCATTCGGGAAGGAAGAGGATCCGCATCCCTGCTTGCAGGCGGATGGGTGCATTACTCCGCGACGACGCGTATGAACTGTCGGGGTGCCTCCGAGAGAGGAACGGCTGAGCGTACGAGAACGTCATCTGTGCCATCGCCGCGCGGCGTTGCGCTGACCTCCACCGAGCCCAGATTCGTGGCGAAGGCGAGGTCTGTCGCGGTCTGCACGGTGAGGGTGATGTCACCGGTGTTTTGGCGCCGTGGAAAGGCGAGGGCGAGGTATTGCTCGTTACCGGCGCTGTGCTGGACGTGCTGAAACGGACTCGTTGAGGGCGTGAGGGGATCGAGGCCGACGATGAACTTGAACACATTTGCGACGCCGTCGCCGGTTGGCGAAATGTGGGGCGCGCGCAGACCGGGCGGGAGGCCGGTGGCGTCGATCCATCCCGCGAAGGTGGAGGTGTCGGCGGTGGACTCGAGCCATACGCTCCCGCCGTTGAGGACAAAATTGTAGTTGGAGGATGAGCCCGCCTTGCTCAGGTGGAAGGCCACTGTATCGAAGGCACTGAAGGCGGCGGTGGTGTCGAGCGCCTCGAACTCCATAATGGTGGCGCTGTCGCTGATCCGGACGACGGAGAAGCGCAGGAGATGGCCTTGTTCCATGCGCAGGACGGAGAGGCGGCCGCGGTAGGCGGTATTCGCCGTCATGGTCAGGGGCGGGGAAGCGTCGGGGCCGACCTGGGTAAAGGCGGTGAGGTTGCCGAGGAGGGCGGCATGGGGATTGTCGCGGCGCGCGAGGTAACCCGCCGTGGGCTGGACGGAGCCCTGCACGACGGCGAGCGCGGTGTAGCCCTCGTAAAGATCGAAGGGCCGGTTCGACGGATTGTTGCTCCCGAAGTCGCCGTGTACGCGGGCGTTGGTGTTGGTCGCGCCGCTCGCCGTGAAGCCGGTGCCGCTTGTCGCCGCGGGATTGGCGACGGACCGCAGAAGCGCCGCGCGGAGGGTCGGCGCGCCGTCGTCCTGTCCGGAGTCGAAACCCGAAAACCGGAAATCGAACTCGAATACAAGTTTCTGGTTCAAGCCGGGGACGACCGGATTCGCCGAGCTGTCGGTGAAGTAGGCGAGGAGGGTGCGGCTCGAACTCACTTGCTGCGTGGCGGCGCCGACGGTCGCGGTGAAATTACTGCTACCCGAGGAGGTGAACCATGCCAATGATTCGGGCGGCGACTGTCCGCCGCGGTTGCCGTCGGCAAAGGTGTCGTTGACGAGCGGTGCGGCGGGCGGCGGGGGCACGGCGAGGAAAAAGGGCGCGCTGGTGATGGATCCGGCGGCGTTCGAAACCGTCACGGTGTAGACGGCGGCATCGGCTTCGGCGACATTGGTGAGGACGAGGGAGGCGTTTTCCTCCCCGTCGATGACCGCGCCGTCGCGCTGCCACAGGTAGGTGAGCGGTGCGGTGCCGTTGGCCCCGGCATGAAAGATCGCCGTGCCGCCGTCGGCGACACTTTTTGACTGGGGCGGGTTCTCGAAGGTGGGCGGAAGTACCGTCGGGTCGACAGTGAGGTATGCGCTCGCCGAGTCGCTTTCGCCGAATCCGTTGCTCACGGTGACGGCGTATTCGCCGGCGTCGACGAGGGTGATGCCGTGGAGGGTCAACTCCGGTCCGTCCGCCCCGTCGAGCGGCTGTCCGTTGTGCGACCATGCGTAGAAAAGTGGACCGGTGCCTCCGGCGACAACCGTGAAGGTGGTCGAGGTGCCGATGTTGGCCGTGCGCGAAAGAGGGGCTTGCAGGACGGAGGGCGGATCGATGACGACGCCCAGCTCCTCGAGGGTGAGCACCCCGGGGCCGGCGAAGTTGCGGACCAGGTGCGGGACATTGAGGACATGGTTGGGCGCGGCGGTGTAGTAATCGGATGGATCCCAGTCGATCCCGCTGTCAGTCGTTTCGTCGAGGTCGTTGTTGAGTCCGCTGAAGACGCTGTCGGTGTCGCGGAAGAAGCCTGGTTGCGAGGCTTTGTCGTAGAGACGGTAGCCGGAGTTGGCCGAGACGACATAATTGGCCTCGGAGATGATCTGCGCCTCCACGCCGATACCGATGCAGTAGCCGCCGATGTCCTCGTAGAGGTTGTTGAACACGTGCGTGCGGGCGTAGCGTACGCGCGGGTTGCGCTGCTCGCTGTTGCGGAACCAGTTGTGGTGGTAGGTCACACGGAGGTGGCCGCGGTCCGCCGTGTGGTTGTCGTCATGGCCGAGGAGCGCCGTTTTGTCGTGATCGCGCAGAATGTTCCACGAGACGGTGATGAAGTCCGACTCGCGCTTGATGTCGACGAGACCGTCGGCCCCGTCGAAGAACTCGTTGTGGTCGATCCACACCCGCGAGCCGCCGTGCTCGATGTTGATGGAGTCGTCGTGCGCGCCGGAGAAGGTGAGGTTTCGGATGATGACGTTCTCCGATCGGATGTTGAAGCCCCCGTAGCGGATATGCGCGCCCGGCAGGCCGATGATTGTCTTGTTGGACGCCACCGTGTACATGCGGTGGTTCGGATTGCTGTGCGGGGTGTCGGGATTGGAGGGCAGGTCGATGGTTCCCTCGACGAGGATGACGAGGGGCTCCGCCCGTGCGATGTGGCGCTTCAGTTCCTCCGCCGTGGAAACGACGACAAGGTCGCCGCCCGCGCCGCCCGTAACGCCCGCTCCGTGCGTCGCGAACCCGCGCATGGAGAAATCCGGGGCCTCGGTAAAGGGGGCTTCCGCGCGATGCACCGCCCACAATTGCGTGTCGTGCGCCGCCACCGTGGTCTGGATGATGTCCGCGCCCGTCGGATGGGCGGGGTCAGACACGGCGAGCGGCAGGTCGCTGTTACGGTTGACGATACGGAAATAGCCGCCGTCGCCCGCTTCCAAGCGCCAGTCGTTGCGCAGGGAGTTACGGTTGCGGTCCTGCACCACACTCACCCCTGGGTTCTTCGATCCGCCCGGGACGAGGATCACCTTGTCGTTCGCACGGTTGAAGATATAAAAGGAACCTGTCGGACGCGGCTCGAAGCGCCACATCTGAAAGGTCGATCCGTCGTTGACCGCCGGATACAGGTTGGCGAGATTGGTCACGGTGCGCCCCTCGCTGTCGATGACCGCGCCGGTGTGCTTGTTCACGAGGACGTAGCTCGCTTCGGGATCGATGAGCGCGGCGTCCTCGAGACGCTCGCCGATAATGTGGGCGGCGGCGAATACGGGCATGAGAAAAGCGGCGAGGGCGATGAGGCGGAGAGAATGTGGGGGATGCATTGTGTTGGGGTGGGGTGAGGGGTGTCCGTAGCGCGAAGCTTTAGCGAGCGTGTGTTGTGTCGTGTGTTCGTTTCCGCCGTGTGCGTGCCTCGCTGAAGCTTCAGCCTACGTGATTGCGCGGGTGCGGTTTCCGTAGCGCGAAGCTTTAGCGAGCGTGTGTGCGGTGGAAAACGAAGATTGAAGAGGCAGGGGGGCGGACCCGCACTCGGGCCCGCGCCCCCCGGATTTGGGTTACACATTCGATTTCAAGCGCTGCCGCTTACTTGCGGCGCGAACGGACCCACACAAATGCCAACGCCAGCAGGCCAAACAAAGCGGCGTAGGTCGAGGGCTCGGGAATGACGGTGTGGGTTAATGCCATCTCCTCGAATTTAACAGATGGATTTCGAGTATATAGTGCGATTGAATCGAACTGCGTCGTAGTTGTTTCAATGTCGGATTGCGTCATTGAACTCAATACCTCCGAACCATGAGAGTAAACTACTCCGACTGAAACTAGTGCTGCGTCGACTGTGAATCCTGTCAGTTCGATCAAGATAGTTAAATTCATTGTATCGCTGCTATCAAGCGCCGGAACCGAGTAAATGTTTCCGCCAGTCGCGATAAATGGAAAAGCCGATGGGAGTGCATTGTTATCTCCCATTATTAGCATGCTGGAGGGTTCGTCAACGCGTCCGTAAAGGCGGATATTGTTGGCACTGCTTATGTTTCCGCTTGTACTACGGATAGGGCCGAGAGTAGTCACAAAACCGGTGTGAGTGTCACCATTCGCTACGCTATGTGAGCTTCCCCAGTTGGCAGTTACTGGAGTTCCGTTAGAGCCGAGCAGCGCGATGCGAAGGCGGTCATTTCCGTTGTCGTTGGCAAATTGCCGAAATTGGAAATCGACGCTGAGTGAAATGGAATCCCCTATTTGGGTCAAGGCGGGCGCGCTAGCCCAGTCGGAAAAGTAGCCGATTCCGGCGCGGTCATTGTCCCCGACTAGCAGGCCGTCGTCATACTGGAAGTGCCCGTTGTTTCGCGAATACCACGCAAACGAATTCACTTGTCCGCTGCCGTCGACGGTGCGCTCGTCGATGACACCGGTGAAGCTGTCTGAGTATGTTGTGAGTATCTGCCCATGCGCGGCGAGCGCGAGGGAGGCGAGGAGGACGGGTGGGAGTATGTATTTTTTCATTTCTGGATTACCTGAGGTTATGTTGGTTGGGTTACAGCCGGTGCGCCGGACGGATTTGTCCGGAGAACCGAGTGAAAGTCGGGCGGGCGTCAGCCAACGGGGGCGGTCCGCATGAGCTTGGAGGGTCGGTTGGAGAGCGTGGATGAGTCTGAACCATCAGGCTGCGGAAAAGTTCAGATTTGAATTAAATGTTCATGGTAGAACTTTTGCGAACCGGTTGTCAAGCGATGATTTCCGGTTTTTTTTTACGACGTGGGGCGGGTCTGGATCCGGGAAAGGTGCCGGACCCGTTCCCGCGCACCTCATGAGTGCGCCGGACATTTTTCCGGGATTTTCGGCTTGACGCGCATATCCAAAAATGAAAACTAAGTTCAAATATGGATTATTGAGGCGGAATTTATCGCTTTGATGGTCCCTTTCGGCCCTTCACCCCTGAGATCCAAAACCTATGCAAGTCCCGTGTCCGCGGGCGTTTACGTGAACCCATGAAAAAGATCCCGAAACTCCTTGAGAAAAAATCCCGTGCGGCCCTGGCGATCCTTGGCGGCACTGTCCTTTGTCTTCCGGCGGCGCTTACGGCGGAGTCGGAACTGCACGTCCTGCTCGACGACACCTGGGCGACCGGCGAGCGCACGGAGCAATCCCTGCCGGAGCGGTCGGTGTGGTATGCGTCCAGCGCCGACCGTTTTCTTGTCACGGAGGGCTCCGTGACGGGGCTCATGGAGGGCAGTTCGCGCTTGTGGATGACGTATTTCACGAATTCCATGCCTCTGCCTGTGGAGGTGGGGGAGTGGCTGCGGGTGACGACGGTCTTTGTGCCCGAGGGGGTGAACGCAGGGAATCCGAACCGCGGCTTCCGCGTTGGCCTCTTCAATTACGGTGAGGGCATGCGTGTAGATGAGGAACCCATTTCGTCGAGCGGTGCCAACGGGGAGGCCGTCACGGGCTACCTCCTGAACATGAATTTCTCGCCGGAGTGGGGCATCAACAACCCGCTTGAAGTCCGGCGGCGTATGGGCGACGACCCGACGCACGCGAACAACGGCAACCTCATGGGTTCCGTGCCGGGCGGCGGGATTTACGGTGACGCCCTCGGGAACGGCGGCGGGAACGAAGGGGAGACCGGCATCGTTTCCGGCGAGACGTACACGATGGTATTCTTCTACGAGCGGCTCGAGGAGACGGGCCGGATCACAATCTCCATCGACGGACCGGACGGCTGGAGCGTGTCCATCAGCGGCGAAGATCCAAATCCGGTGCCGGGCTTCGACGCCTTTGCCTTCCGCCCGGACAACGAAACGCGCACGGCGGAGTCGATCACGATGCTCAACTTCAAGGTGGAGTATTTCGGCGAGCTGGACCTGCCCGATTTGCCGGAGTTCCGTGACAGTCCGTGGATGGACATTGCGGAAGCGGACGAATACGGCAACCGCCGCACGGACCTTGGCTGGATCTACGACGAGTTTTTCCCGTGGGTCTACATCCACGACATGGGCGACTGGGCGTGGTTTGCGCCGGAGTCGGACTCGCTCGCATCGATGTACGGCTACGCATACGCGCACGGCGGCTTCTTCTTCTGGCTCTCCGCCGATACATTCGACTGGCTGCGCATTGTCGACCTCGAAGCGTGGGCGCGCTGGTCGGATCTCCCGGAGGAAGACCTTATCGACCGCTTCATCGGCGGACCCGAGCTGACGCCGCACGACGTCATTCCCGCGGGCGAGCGGACGCGCTTCGTCGCCACCGGCGGCAGCAACGCGAGCGACGGCACGGAGGAAGCGCCCTTCGCCACCCTCAACCATGCCGTGAATGTTTCCCAGCCCGGCGATGTCATCGTCCTGCGCGGGGGCGTTTACAGCCACAACAGCACGATCACCATCGGAACGAATCGAAACGGCACGGCGGAGATGCCGGTCACGGTGATCAACTACCCCGGCGAAGAGGTCATCTTTGACTTCTCGGGTCAGTCCAAGGGCAGTGGCAATATCGGTATTCGCCTGAACGCGAATTACTGGCGGATGATCGGGTTGACCATACGTAACGCCGGTCACAACGGCATCCGCATGGATGGGAGCCACAACCGTCTCGAGCGGATCGTCGCGCACAACAACCACGACACCGGCATCCACTTGGCGGGCAATGCCTCCCACAACCTCATCCTCAACTGTGACAGCTACCACAACTTCAACACAACGGGGCGCGTGGGGAACAACGCCGACGGGTTCGGCGCGAAGTTCGAAAATCTCGGCCCCGGCAACTGGTTCTATGGCTGCCGCGCATGGGAGAACTCCGACGACGGCTTCGACTTCTGGATGGCACTGAACACCATCATTGTGGAACGTAGCTGGGCCTTCGGCAACGGCGACGCTTCCGTCTTTGGCAACCCCGCTGACTTCGAGGGCGGGGGCAACGGCTTCAAGCTTGGCGGCAATCACGTGCCGGGCGACCACATCGTCATCCGCTGCATGGCCTTCGACAACTTCGGGGCGAACAACAATGCCAAGGGCTTCGACCACAACAACAATACCGGCGCGCTCACCCTCATTCACAACACCGCCTACAACAACGGGCGCAACTTCACCTTCCCGAACAACCCGCAGGAGAGCGGCAAACGACACGCCTTCTACAACAACCTGTCGGTTTTTCCGGGAAATGTCCAGGTGTCGGCGGGCAGCGAACAGGCGGGCAACAGTTGGCAGGAGCGCTTTGTGACGGTCGACATGGTCGTGAGCACCGACACTTCACTCGCGAAAAGCCCGCGCCAGCCCGACGGCTCGCTCCCCGATATCGATCTGCTGCGGCCTGCTCCGGGCACCTTCATGATCGACGGCGGCGTCGACCTCGGTCCCGCCTGGCCCTTCCTCGGTTCCGCCCCCGACATGGGCGCCATCGAAGTCTCCCCGGGTCAATAATGACCCCTTCCGTGGAGAGCCCGCGGGTTCCCGTGAATGACGGGCGGGCTTCCCCGGAAAACGTGTGTGCCCCGTATTTGAGCGCTTGACGCCACTCTGAAAATAAAGCCAGATATGAATCAGAAATTCACATATAAACACAGTGCGGTCGTTCTTCCGGAAATGCAGGAGGCGGCCGGAGATAACCTTCCAGGACCCCTGAACCCAACTACCTCCACTGCAATGAACCGTAAGAGTCTCGTTTATAACCGCTTCGAAACTTCACTCCGTGCCGCCCTCGCGGCCGCGCTGCTTCTCCCCTTCGCCGCCAGTGCGCAGGACGAGGACGTTTTCATCCTCGAAGACTACGTGGTGGAGGGTCGCGAGTTCGACGCCATGGCGGCGGCGATTCTCGCGCAGCGCGACGCCGACAGCATCCGCACAGTGGTCGACGCCGGCGCCTTCGGCGACGTGACAGAGGGCAACGTGGGCGAGTTCCTCAAGTTCCTCCCCGGCGTGAGCGTGGACTTCGTCTCGGCCGACATCCGCTCCGTCTCCGTGCGCGGGCTTCCGTCGGCAAATACGCCGGTGACGGTGGACGGCAACCGCATGGCGAGCGCGGCGTCCTCCTCGTCGAGCCGCACCTTCGAGTTCGAGCAGGTCTCGCTCAACAACGTGGCGCGCATCGAGGTGACGAAAGTGCCTACCCCGGCGATGGAGGCGGACTCCCTCGGAGGACAGGTCAACATGATCAGCCGCAACGCCTTCGAGGCGGAGAAGGCGCGTTTGAATTACCGTGTGTCCGTCAACGCGCCGCACGACCACTTGAAGCTGGGCCGCTCGCCCGGTCCCGGCGATTTTCCGACGCGCAAGGTGCGCCCCGCCTATGACTTCAATTTCCTCCACCCGGTCAACGACAACTTCGGGTATGTCATCAACTACCTGAGTTCGGAAGCGTTCACCCCGCAGTCCTACGTTATCAAGCAGTGGGACGCAAGGGGCGGCTCGACGGCGGAAGATCCATACCTGCGGTTCTTTAACGTACGCGACGGACCCAAGCTTTCCTTCCGGGAGAGTGGCAGCGTGAAATTCGATTTCCGCATCACACCAAAGACGATTGTTTCGCTGAGCGGGCAGGTAAATGACTATTCGACAACATTCTTCAACCGCGAGATCCGGTGGGAGACAAACCTTGCCGAGCCGCCGGGAACCTATTCTCCGGACTTCACGATCGGCGACGGTAGCGGGCGCTTCCGCCACCAGCTCAACACGCGGGAAAAGACCGGACGCACCTACCATGCGGATATCGGCGTAAAGCACTTCCTCAACGAGTGGGAGATCGACTACGATGCCTACTACTCGCGTTCGACAAACGAATACAAAGACCTTGAGAACGGATACTTCGAGCGGGCGCAGTTCCGGACTGGCGACCGGACACCGTTTGGTCTTGGTGTCGAATTCCGTGACATCGGTCCGGACGGTCCGGGCCAAGTCGTCACGACGGGGCCGGAAGGAGAGCCGTTCGATCCGTTCACGCTGGGTAACAACAACGATCTTGAGATTGTGCGTTCGCGTCCGGAATTCGCCCGTGACGAAATTTATGGGGGGAAGTTCAATATCAGGCGCAACCTCAGCGGGTTTGCCGCACCCACGTACGTGCAGGCGGGTGGTTTGTACCGCAGGCAGGAGCGGAATATTCAGCGCGAGGAGTACAACTGGAGACCTACGACGGCCGCCTACCGCGCCAATCCTCCGGACATTCGTTCGACGTTCGGCGACACCCATTACGTGAATCAAAGTCCGGGTTTTGGCTGGCCGGCCGTGGAGTGGCCGAGCACCTACCGTACATACGAATATTTTCAGGCCAATCCGACTCTTTTTAATTTCCAGGAGGCGAACGCCATTCGCTACGCTGCGGAGAACCGTATCATTGTTGAGGAGACGGTGAAGGCGGCTTATTTGATGGGATCGACCGGCTTCATTGATAACCGTCTGCGCGTCCTTGGCGGGGTCCGTTTCGAGCGGACCGAAACCTTCGGGGAGGGCTACCTCTACGACGCCAACGTGATTTATGTGCGTGATGCCCAGGGTCGCTTCGTATCGGACAATCCTCTTATTCCGGACGAGGATGTGCAGGAGCCATCCCGTATGAACTTCCGCCAACGCCACCCGGAGTTTGTCGGTCTGTCGACAAATCATGCGAGCATCATCACCGCGCAGTACGGCGGCCGGCAGCAGCAGCGGGGGAGTTACGACGATTTCTATCCCAGCCTCCACTTCACCTATGAGGCGACTCCAAACCTGCAGGTTCGGCTCGCCTACGCCCGGACGCTTGGCCGCCCCGATATCAACGACCTTGCCCCGGCAACCCGTTTCGAAAACGACGGCGAAGCCGATGAAGGCGGGGTCAGCCGACCGACGATCTACATCGCTAATCCGGATCTCGTTGCTTACACTGGCGACAACTTCGACCTGTCGGTGGAGTACTATCTGGATACGGGCGGTGTCCTCTCCGCCGGTGTGTTCTACAAAGAGATCAAAGGATTCATTGACGTGGAAATGCCCTTACTCACGAACGAATTGGCCGACCTCTACGGAATCGACCGCGTTTACGTGGCCGAAGGATGGCTCCTGCAGCGCACCGCCAATGTCGGGGATGTGACCATCAAGGGCTTTGAGTTGTCCATGGTGCAGGATCTGACGTTCGCTCCGGAATCGATTGGTAACTTCTCGGTCTTTGCCAACGCCACGATTCTTACGACTTCGGGCGACTACGGCGCCACGGGTGCCGGGTTGGTTTCTTCTTACATTCCCGGATTTGTCAAGGAAACCTACAACTGGGGTGTCACCTACGACAAGGGCCCGCTCGACATTCGCCTGAAATGGAACTACCGGGGAAAGCAGATGCGTGACACGGGAGATGTCCGCGGAGCTTTAGATGACGGGACCTTATGGAACCGATTCTACGACAGTCGCTTGACCACGGATTTAAATATTGAATACCGTTTTAACCGGCACCTGCGTCTCTTCCTCAACGGGCGCAATATCTTCGATGAGCCCGTGGATCAATTGCGTGTGACGGCGGTCACTCCGGATCATGCGCAATTGGAGCGGCGCGAAAAATTCGGCCCGCTCTGGTCGCTTGGTGTCAAAGGGCAGTTTTAACCCCCAAACCATCCACCGACCTATCCCGACGTATATGAACGCTCCCTCCCAAACTGCCTCTGTACTGGACACTGTCGCGGCGACGCTCGCCGCCGCGGGGCCGGAGCCGTCTTCGCCCGTGCTCCGCGACGTGCGCACGCGCATTGTCGAAGCGCAGAGTGCGGAGGCGACGCGGCGGATGTCCACGGCCGAGGTGAGGGGAGCGTACCTGTGCGAGGATCTCGTCGCGGAGGACGCTGTGTCGCTCGTGTACTGGGAGGTGGACCGCGCCGTCGTGGGGGCGGCCCGGCCCGGGGGGGGGCCCCGGGTGGGCGGAACGCCCCCCCGGCGGCGGGGCGGGTTGGTTTTTGTGGGGCGGGGCCTGGGGGGGGGGCCCCACCGCGGGCCGGGGGGGGGGGGGCGGCCGCGCCGGTGAGTGCGCCGCTTCTGCTCGAAGCGCCCGACTGTCTGCGCGCGGATTCCTTTTGCGAGCGGCGCGAAGTCGGGATCGTCAACCTCGGCGGCGCGGGCTCGGTGCGGGTGGGCGACACGCGGCACGGACTCGGCGCCTTCGACTTTCTCTACGTCGGAAGAGGTTCCGGCGACATTGTTTTCGAGCCCGGCAAGGGGAAAGAGCCTGCGCCGCTCTACTACCTGGTGAGCTATCCCGCCCACCGTGCGTGCGGGACGTCGCGCCACTCCTTTGCGCGTGAGGCCGGCCGCAGCGTCGGCGAAAAGGTGCGCTGCAATGAACGGAATCTCCATCCCATGATTGCGCCGGACAACGTGGAGTCCTGCCAGCTTGTCATGGGGGTGACCTTCCTCAAGGAGGGCAACGTGTGGAACACCATGCCCCCGCACACGCACCTGCGCCGCTCGGAGATCTACTTCTATTTTGATATCCGGGAGGACGCCCTCGTTTTTCACTTCATGGGCAAACCGGAGGAAACCCGCCACATCGTCGTCCGCAACCAACAGGCGGTCCTCTCGCCGAGCTGGTCGATCCACTCCGGTGCGGGCACGGCGAACTACGGCTTCGTCTGGGCCATGGGCGGCGAAAACCAGGAGTTCGGCGATATGGACGCCGTCGACCCGTCGAAAATGGAATGACTGTATTATGAACGAAGAAGCAACGGAATTATTCTCACTCAGCCATGTGCGCGCTGTTGTCACGGGGGCTTCCCGCGGCATCGGTCTCGCCATAGCCAATGTATACGCCGAGCTTGGCGCCGAGGTTGTCCTTGTCGCCCGCGGCAAGGTCGACGAAATCGCCGCGGAAATGGCGGACAAGGGACTCAAGGCAACGGGGATCCAAACGGATCTCGGTGACGGCAGCGCCCGCGGGCGCATGTGGAAACGTATCCTCGAAGACGGGACTCCGCCGAACGTCCTCGTCAACAACGCGGGCGTTATTCGCCGGGCGGATTTCACGGAGTACTCCATGAAGGACTGGAATGAAGTCGTGGAGACAAACCTCACGGCGGCGTTTCACCTCTCGCAGATGTTTGCGCGCGAACTGATGTCGCGGCGGTTGCCCGGAAAGGTGATCAATATCCACTCCCTTCTTTCTCATCAGGGAGGGATCCGCGTACCCGCCTATACCGCGTCAAAGAGCGGTTTGCTCGGCCTCACGCGCCTCATGGCCAACGAACTCGCGCCGCACGGCATTCAGGTAAACGGTATTGCGCCGGGCTACATTGCGACCGAAAACACCCGCGCCCTGCGCGAAGACCCGCTGCGCAACGAGGCGATCCTCGACCGCATCCCCGCCGGGCGCTGGGGCAAAGCCTCCGACCTGCGGGGCGCGGCCGTATTCCTCGCCTCGCGCGCCTCCGATTATGTCACCGGTTCCGAAGTCGTCGTCGACGGGGGTTGGCTGGCACGGTAATCCCGGAAAAAGGACAAATCAATGAAACGAATTTTTGCCTTCATCCCCGCCCTCCTTCCACTCTTTCCGCAGATTTCGTATTGCGCTGAGGAGTACGATGTGGTTGTTCGCCTCAACGTGACCAGCCGTATGCCGGTCATGGCGGAGGACTATCCCGTGCGGGTGGACGTCATGGACCTCGGCTTCACGCCGGACGATCCGGATATCCGCCGCCTGACGGCATGGTGTGAACGGGAGGGGATTCCGGTGCCGTATCAATGGGTCGACACGACGCGCGACGGCAACCCGGACATCCTCCTTCTTGTCGAGCGCTTCGATGCCGGAGAAACACGGGAGTTCACGCTTCGGGAAGATCCGGCAGGCGCGCTGGCGCAGGCGTTTCCGAAGCGGACGCAGGCCGAGCTTTCCATAAAGGTCGGCGGAGAGTGGGACGGTTCCAAGTACCGGGGCGGGGAGTTCCGCAATGTGCGCGAGGTCGATCCGCCCGCGCACTACACGGACCACGGCGAGTGGGTCCGCTACGAAGGTCCGGGCTGGGAGTCCGACCGCATCGGCTACCGCTTCTATCTCGACTGGCGCAACGGCTTCGATATTTTCGGCAAGCGCACCACCGCCATGGTTCTTCAGGACGTTGGCCAGGACGGCTACCAGTCGTACCACACGATGGCGGACTGGGGCATGGATATTCTGCGCGTCGGTCCGGCCGTCGGTATCGGGGGCTACGGTATGTTTGCCGACGGCCGTTTGGAGCGGGTCTCCGAAGTGGAGAACCGGAAGGCTCTTGTCGCGGCCAATGGTGCCCTCTACTCCGCCATTGATGTATTTTACGAAGGGTGGACGGTAGGTAACCGCCGCCAGGACCTGGACGTCCGCCTGGGTATTCACGCCGGCAGCCACGTGACGCATGTCGATATGCGTGGCGATCCACGCCGCGACCTCGCCACGGGGATCGTCAAGCTGGACGGCGGCGAACTCATTCTCGGCGACCAGGAGGTCGTGGAAAAGGAGTACACCTACATCGCCACCTACGGCGAACAGAGCATCATCGGGGACACTCTCGGGATGGCGGTGTTCTACCGCCCGCGCGACCTCCGCCGCCTCGAGAGCGACGAGCACAACCACGTTGTCGTCCTCAATCCCCGCGGCGGCACCGTCCACTACGCCTTTACCTCGGTATGGGAGCAGGAGCCCGGCATCGACCTGACCCGCGACTCATTTGTCGAGTACTTGGAAAAAACGGCACTGCTCCTCAACCGTCCGGCACTGGTCTTCGTGGAGTCGCACCGCGACCGCGCGCAAAAGGCCTTTCCGGTTTCAGCAGAAGACGCTTTGCGCTGGACCACGCGCATGGCGGATTCCGTCCTCGAGCGCCGCGGGACAACACTTTCGCACGGAAACTTCGATCCCGAGTCCGGTGCCATGGCGCGCTGGCGGTACACGACGGGCCTGCTCACGCAGGGCTTCGAGGAACTCTGGCGCGTGACCGGTGACGAGCGCTACCTTGCCTACATGGCCAACACCATCGGCAGCTTTGTCCGCGATGACGGCACGATTCATTCGTATGACCTCGAAGAGTACAATATCGACCATGTGAATCCCGCCAAGCAGTTGATCTCGCTCTACGAGATCACGGGTGAAGAACGGTTCCGCAAGGCGCTTGATCTTGTCCGCAGCCAGTTGGACACGCATCCGCGCACTTCAGAGGGCGGCTTCTGGCACAAGGACCGTTATCCGTGGCAGATGTGGCTCGACGGGCTCTACATGGGCGCGCCGTTCTACGCGCAGCACGCGGCGACATTTGACGAGCCGGAGGCGTTTGCCGATATCGCTCGGCAGTTCGAGCTGATTGAGCGGCATGCCTACGATCCCGGCCGCCGCCTCCTCATGCACGCATGGGACGAGCGCCGCGAGCAGCCTTGGGCGGATGACGAAACCGGGCGATCCGCCCTTCCTTGGGGCCGCGCCCTCGGCTGGTTCGTAATGGCCCTTGTCGACACACTGGAGTACATGCCGGAGAACAGCGACGAGGCAGCGACGCTGAAAGCGTTCCTCGACCGCACTGTGGCCATGATCCTCCGCACGCAGGACGAGGACACCGGGCTGTGGTGGCAGGTCCTCGACCTCGCCGACCGTCCGGGAAACTACCTCGAGGCCTCCGCCAGTGCCATGTTTGTCTATGCTCTTGCCAAGGGCGTGAACCACGGCTGGCTTGGCGACACCCATGCCGCCGCCGCCGTCCGCGGCTATGAGGCTATGCTGCGGCACTTTGTCCGTATCCACGGCGACGATACCCTGAGCCTCGATTTTATCTGCGAAGTCGCCGGGCTGAGCGACGAACGCGACGGCAGCTTCCGCTACTACATGAGCGAGCCCGTCGTGAAAAATGACGGCAAGGGCATGGGGCCCTTCCTCCTCGCCGGCATCGAAATGCACCGCCTCCTCAAGGCGCGCTGAGCCGCGCCGGATACACTTTTTTCTGATTAACCCATAACCTGAAAATACCATGAAATATAAGACCCCGATCCTCATTCTCGCATCCTGCCTCGCGGCCGGACCGCTGTTTGCCGCTGTTCAGATGATATACGACAGCACTGTGAGTCCCATCTCCGACAACTTTGATTATATCCGGGACCAGGAGGGTTTCGGGTTTACTTTCGGAGCGATTGCCACCCCAACCGAGGCCTTCGGGACCTCTGCTGGTTTCCGGATTTTCAGTCTCGATCCCCAGCGCCGGGCGGATGCAACGATCATGCTGCCCGAGCCGGCCACCGGTGGTATACGGGTCTCGTTCAGGGCGAAAAACGAACGTTTTTTCATTGTTGACTCCAGCCATCGCAAGGTCTCGCTGCGCGGTGCCAACCCGAAGGAGGATCCGGATTTCCTGGCTAACGTGAATACGAGTTCGGCCAACTACCAGAACCTCCTCGAACTCATCACCGACGGAACAGTCGCCGGGGCATGGAACAGGACCGACGATGGTGTGGGTTTGCCCCGCCTTGTCGTCGACCCGAATGCCGAAAATGAAGAATTCGGCGTTCATCAGTACGACCTTGTCATCAACGCGTCCATTACGCAGTCGCTCACGTACGTGATCCACGGGATCGAGCGCACGCTGTCGCCGCTGCGCATGGACCTCTTTATCAACGGTCAGGTCGTTACACCTGCATCGAATCCCAACGGGTCGGTCTTTGAGAACAAGGCCGGATTCGATCCTTCGCTCGGGTTCCAGTACTTTTCCTTCACAACGGCCACACAGTCGCATGAGGACACGGACTTCTTCTTCGACCAGATTTACGTCTACACCGGCGACGACGTCAACGACGGCACCGAACCGTCCGGTCCGGAGTGCCCGGAAGCGGGGCTGGCCGATAACACGCACCTCGGTTGGCTCTACCATTTCGGCAACTGCATCGCCGGGTGGTACGGGGACGCTTCCCCGCACTGGGGCTTTATCTACACGGAAGCCCGCGAAGCCGGCGCCCCCGGTTGGTTCTACCACTACGGCCAGGGCTGGATTTACGTCGACTCGGGTTCGGTCGGCGATGTTGCCTTCATGTATTCGGACGTGCACGGGTGGATCGCCGTTTCGGAAAGCTTCGGTGCGGATTTTTACAGCTACGCCGCAGCCGATTTTATTTCCTGGCGGTAACATTGTTTTCCGGCGGGGGGGGGGGGGGGCGGCAGCCGCGCGCCCCCCCCCCCCGCCTTTCGATTTTCCGAGTCGGGCGTTGACCTTCCGCATCAGCGGGTCCTAGTCTCCGATTCGCTGAAATAGTATGAATCAAAACCCCGAATTTCATGATTGAGCGCAAGGCATCGCTACTCACCGTGGGCATTCTGATCGGAGTGGTCGCGGCATCCTTTCTCTTCACCTATCTGCTGCGGCAGGACCGCCTGAGCCCCGGCCGGGGCGACGGCGTGATTGTCCTGCGGCTGGCGCACGTGCTCGACAGCGGCCACCCCGTGCACGAGGGGATGGTTTACTTCGCGCGGCGCGTGGAGGAATTGTCCGGGGGAAAGGTGTCGGTGCCGATCTTTCCGAACGGGCAACTCGGCTCCGAGCCTGAGACGATGGAGCAGGCGCAGAACGGAGCGCTTGCCCTCGTCAAGACCTCGGCGGCGGCGATGGAGGGCTTTGTGCCGGAGATGGCCACCTTCAGCATGCCCTACCTCTTCCGCGATGAGGAGCACTACTGGGATGTGCTCATGAGTGAACTCGGCGACGAGTTTCTGGAGATGGGCAGCCGGGTAGGCCTGCTCGGGATCTGTTACTATGATTCGGGCTCGCGCAGCTTTTACACGGCGCGGCGTCCGGTATTGAAGCCGTCCGATTTGCGGGGGCAGAATGTGCGCGTCCTGCCCAGCCGTACGGCCATGGACATGGTCTCGACCTTCGGCGGCTCGCCTGTTCCGGTTCCGTGGGGCGAGCTTTACACCGCCCTGCAGCAGGGGATGGTGGACGGCGCGGAGAACAACCCGCCGAGTCTCCTCTCCAGCCGCCACTACGAGGTGGCGCGGCATTATTCGCTCAACGAACACGTGCGTCTGCCGGACATCCTCGTCATCAGCGACCTGATCTGGCAACGCCTCAGCCCGGAAGTGCAGGGCTGGGTGATGCAGGCCGCGCGGGAGTCGACCGAATTCCAGCGCGAGGTGTGGCGGCGCGAGTCCGACGCCGCTCTGGAAACGCTGGAAGAAGCCGGCGTGACGATTTACCGCCCGGACATTGAACTGTTCCAGGAAGCGGCGGCCCCGCTCTATGAGAATATCCGTGACCAGCGCGTCGTCGAATTGGTCGAGCGCATCCGCAACCACGGACGGTGATGGACGGAAAGAAGACATTCTTTGACCGCCTCGCCGCGGTGCTGGGCATTCTCGCCGCCGGGCTCTTCGGCATCCTTGTGCTCAATGTCCTCTGGGGCGTGTTTTCGCGTTATGTAATTGGTGAGCAAAGCCGGTGGACGGAGGAGGTGGCGATCTATCTCTTCGTGTGGGTCGCGCTTCTCGGCGGTTCGCTCGCCTTCCGGGAGCACGGGCATCTTGGATTCGACTACTTCTATTCGCGCATGCATGTCGAGGCGCGGACGGTGGCCGCGCTTTTTGGCACGGCGGTGGTATCCGTTTTCTTGCTTATCGTTTTCGTCGGCGGGGGCGCGGCGCTCGCCCACCGTGCTTACATCACCGGCCAGACGTCGCCCGCCGTCGGTTTTCCTATCTGGGTCTATTACGCCGGCATCCCGGTCTCCGGCGTTTTCTTTCTGATTTTTTCGGTGGAGCACTTCCTCCGTCCCGAGCGTCCCGACATTTCGGCGGACAAGGCGGCCGAGGCTTCGGTCCCCGCCGCGCCCACCCGTGAGCCAAGCGAAAAATGAGTATCGAGGTCATCATTGTTATCACTGCCTTTTTCGGGCTTCTCTTCCTCAACGTCCCCATCGCATTTTGCATCGGGGTGGCGGCGCTCCTCGGGGTCTTCACCATGGCCACGGTGCCGACCTCCTTTGTTATGGCGCAGCGCATGGCCACGGGAATCGGCAGCTTTCCGCTCCTTGCCATCCCGTTTTTCATTCTCTCCGGGGTCCTCATGGGGGAGAGCGGCATGGCGCGCCGCCTCATGGATTTTGCTGTCGCGCTCGTCGGCGGCCTGCGCGGCGGACTGTCTTACGTCAACACCCTCACGTGCATGCTCTTCGGCGCACTTTCGGGCTCGGCCACGGCCGCGGTGTCTTCCATCGGCAGCTTTATGATCCCCGAGATGGAGCGCAAGGGACACAGCCGCTCCTACGCCGTGGCCATTACAACGACTTCGGCGACAACCGGCCTGCTCATTCCGCCGAGCAACGTAATGATTATCTATGCGGTCGTGGCGGGCAATGTCTCCGTCGCCTCGCTCTTCATGGCGGGAATCCTTCCCGGGATTGTCGTCGGCCTGCTCCTCATGCTTGTGGCCTTTGTCGGCACTTTCCGCAAGCCCGCCCTCGCGGCCCACGCCGATGATATTCCCGCGCCCGGTTTGCCGCGCGCTATGCTCGCCGCCCTGCCCAGCCTCGGGCTCGTCATCGTTGTCCTCGGCGGTATCCTCGGCGGTATCTTTTCCGCCACGGAGGCCTCCGCCATCGCCGTAGCCTATGCCTTCATTCTCGGGGTCGTCGTCTACCGCGAAATCCCTCTCGGTAAGATGCCCTCCATCCTTCTGCGCGGGGCGAAGATGACCTCGATTGTCATGCTCCTTGTCGGCATGAGCCAGACCCTCAGCTGGTTCCTCGCCTACGAGGGGATCCCCCAGCAGGTCAGCGACACGGTCATCGCACTCTCGGATAACCCGCTCGTTATCCTCCTTCTCCTCAATCTCGTCCTGCTCATGGTCGGCGCGTTTCTCGATATGACGCCGGCCGTGCTCATCTTCACGCCCATCTTTCTGCCCGTCGTCCTGCAACTGGGCATGGATCCCGTCCACTTCGGCATTATGCTCATTGCCAACCTCTGTATCGGCCTTTGCACCCCTCCCGTCGGCACCTGCCTCTTCGTCGGGTGCAGTGTCGGCCGCGTCCCCATCGCCAAGGTCATCGGGCCCATCATTCCCTTCTTCCTCGCCATGGTCGCCGCCCTCCTCCTCATCACCTACCTGCCTTTCCTTACCCTCTGGCTGCCCGGTATCCTCGGGCTCTGAGATCCGCCGCCAACCCCTTGCGCTGACACTTACAGCTCAATGGAATTTTTGTGTTTTTCTTTATTGAACAATCCGTTCAAATAAGAAACAGTGTGTGGAAACCCAAAACCCAACCCTGAACCCCGACAGACAAATGAACCGCATCAGAACCTGGTTTGTTCTTCCTCTGCTTGCCTCCGCCTTTGCGTGCGGCGTGCAGGCGACCCCCACCGTGTTGCTCGACGACACGTTTTCGACAGGCACGCGCGGCGTGCAGAATCTCCCGGATCAAAGCGCGTGGTATGCTTCCAGCGCGGAGCGGCTGACCGTGCAGAACGGTGCGCTCGAAGGGGTGATGGACGGGTCCTCCCGCCTGTGGATGACCTACTTCACGGACGGTGCGCCGACAGCGCTTGAGGACGGAGAAGTCCTGCGCGTGGCGATGGATTTCGAAGTCACGGCACCGAACGCGGGCAACGAGAACCGCGGCTTGCGCATCGGGCTTTTCAACTACGCCGCGGGTACCCGCGTGACGGAAGACGGTATCTCCTCGAGCGGCGCGAACGGCACGGGGGTCACGGGCTACCTTGTGAACATGAACTTCGCGCAGACCTTCGGCGTGGACAACCCGCTGCAAATCCGCCGCCGCATGGGCGACGCTGCGGCCTTCACGGTCAACGACAACCTGATGGGCTCCGTGCCCGCCAGCGGACTTTACTCGGACACGCTGGGGCAGGGCGGGGGCGCGGCGGGCTCGCCGGGATTCCAGGCCGGTGTGGTCTACACGATGGAGATCACCGTGGAAAACAGCGGCGGTGCCGCCGTTACGACGTACCGCTTCTCGAACAGCGCAGGCTGGAGTATCGAAGCGAAGGCAACCGACGCCGCGACGTCCGTGCTCGCCTTTGATGCCCTTGCCATCCGGCCGGAGAATGAAACCCGCACGGCGGAGAGGTTCCGCATTCATCGCTTGCTCGTCGAGCGGACCGGCGGAAATGGCACCGATCCCGGCGATCCCGGAGAACCGGGAGAAGCTGTCGTCCTGCTGGACGACACATGGGCCACGGGCACGCGCACGGTGCAGAATCTTCCGGAGCAGAGCGCGTGGTTTGCCTCCAGCGCAGAGCGGCTTTCGGCCGCCTCGGGTGAGTTGGTCGGCGTCATGGACGGGTCGTCCCGTCTGTGGATGACGTACTTCACGGACGGCGCGCCGGTGCAGTTGGCCGACGGCGACCGCCTGCGCATGGAGCTGGAGTTTGTCGCCGAGGAGATCAACGCGGGCAATGAGAACCGCGGCCTGCGAATCGGGCTTTTCAACTACGCCTACGGTACCCGCGTGACGGAAGACGGTATCTCCTCCAGCGGCGCGAACGGCGCGGGGGTCACGGGCTACCTTGTGAACATGAACTTCGCGCAGACCTTCGGGGTGGACAATCCGCTGCAAATCCGCCGCCGCATGGGGGACGCCCCGTCCTTCGCGGCGAATGACAACCTCATGGGCTCGGTGCCGGCAAGCGGTCTGTATTCAGACACACTGGGGCAGGGCGGGGGTGCCGCCGGTTCGGCCGGGTTCCTCAACGGCGTGACCTATTTTCTCGAGATCATCATCGAAAACAACGGCGGTTCGGCGACGGTGACCTACCGCTTCTCGAACAGCACGGGCTGGAGCATCGAGGCCGCGGCGACGGATTCGGCGACGCCCGTCCTCGCCTTCGATGCCCTCGCCATCCGTCCGGAGAACGAAACCCGTACGGCGGGCACGATCCGCATGCGCCGCCTCGTCGTCGAGGTGACCGGCGAAGGGCACGGCGACCCCGGCGATCCCGGCGATCCGGACGACGATTTCCCCTTTGTTCCCGGCACGGGTCTCGCTCTGGTTGAAGACACCTGGGCCACCGGCACACGCTCGGTGCAGAATTTGCCGAATCAGACGGCATGGTACGCTTCGAGCGGGCAGCGCCTCACGGCAACGGCGGGCAGCATGCACGGTTTCCTCGAAGGGAGTTCGCGCCTGTGGCTGACCTACTTCACCGACGGTGAACCGATCCGCCTTGACGACGGCGAGGGCCTGCGCGTCTCCGTCGACTTTACGCCGGACGGTATCGCGGCGGAGAACACCAGCCGCGGGCTGCGGGTGGGCCTTTTCAACTACGAAAACGGCACACGCGTGGCGGAGGACGGCATTTCCTCCAGCGGTGCGAACGGCGCGGGCGTGGTCGGCTACCTTCTCAATACGAATTTCGGCACAACCTTCGGGGTGGACAACCCGATGCAGCTGCGGCGCCGCATGGGCGACGATCCCTCCTTTGCCGCCAGCGACAACCTCATGGGCTCGGTCCCGGGCGGCGGAATTTACAGCGATACTCTGGCCTCCGGCGGCGGTGCGGCGGGTGCACCGGCGTTTGTGTCGGGCGAAAGCTACACGCTCGAGATCACCGTTTTCCGCGAAGGCAACACGGCGCACGTGCGTTACCGTGTCAGCAACGCCCATGGGTGGTCCGCCGAGGTGTCCTACGCCGATACCACGACGGCGGTATTCGCCTTCGACGCGCTCGGCATCCGGCCGGACACGACAAGCGCGGAGTCGTTCACCTTCACCCGCTCCTCGGTGGAGTATTTCGGCGAAGGCGTGGTGCCGGTCTACACCAGCCTTTGGGCCGGCATTCCCGGTATCGGAGGCTCCCACTTCCGGTGGACGGATCTCGGCTGGATCTGGGACGGACTCTATCCGTGGGTCTACGTCTACGGAGTCGGCGATTGGATCTGCGTCGTCGCCGACGGTGCGTCCTTGCAGAGCTTTTTTGGCATCTTCGGTTCGGACGGGGAGTATTTCTGGTCGGGCGAGGCCGCGGGGTCATGGTATTTCGACCACAACGACGCTGAATGGTATCCATGGTACCACTCCCCCGGAGCCACTCCATGACCCTTTTCGTCCCCTTGGAACCCCCGCCGGAAGGGCGGCCCGCAGCGGTCGCCGCACGGCGGCGGGGACGCCCCACAATTGATCTTGCAGGGAGGGATTCAGATATGAATTCTCCGCCCAGCATGGAGAAGTACATCATTCCCAATTTGCGCAATGCGTGCAGGTTATTGAAGTGGCTGGGCGAGCATCCCGAGGGTTCCACCATCCCCGACCTTGCCCGCGATCTTGATATTCCCCGCACCACCGCCCTGCGCATAGTCCGTACACTCGCCGTGGAAAACCTTCTCCGGCAGGAAGACAGCGTCTACAAACTCGGCGCCCGCATGATCTCGCTCGGACTTTCCGCGCGCTCCGGTATTGCCCTGCGCGAACTCGTCGTCCCGCACCTGCGCACCCTCATGGAGAGAACGAAAGAGACCGCGCACGCCGCCATCCCCTGCGAAGGGCGGACGCTGATCATCGAAGTCTGCGACAGCGTCCATCCCATCCGGGCCGCCTCGCGCGCCGGAACTGTGGCTGATGCGCATTGTTCTTCGACGGGTAAAATCTTCCTTGCGCACATTTATGCCGACGAACTCGAGAAGATCTTTCCCGACGGCAATATTCCGAAGCGCACGAAAAACACACTCACCACCTTTGCCAAGCTTCGCAAGGAGGCGGAGAAGGTACGCAAGCAGGGTTATAGTGTGGACGATGAGGAGTTCCACGAGGGAGTGCGCTGCCTCGCCGCGCCAATTCGAGACGCCTCCGGGCGGGTTATTGCCGCGATCGGGATCACCGCTTCGAAGATTCGCTTCAAAAAGGAGAGGGAGGCGGAGTTCGCCGCGCATGTGCGGGCCGTTGCAGACGCCGTAACGCGCGAAATGGGTGGCGAGGCAGGCTGAGCGGCTGCCGCGGCTGTGGGGGACCCTCTCCGCAAACCGGCTGGACAGCGAAGGGATGTTCGCCTTTGTGGTGCATGGCGCCCCCGTGACACTGTCGGTAAACTGGTTGACAGTGGCCCCCCCCTGTGCCCGCCACCACGCTGCCGCACGGACGATGGGTCGACCCCTTCAATTAGGAGTGACGGCGATGCGGAAGAAGTGTTGGTCGCCGATCAGACCGGAAAGCGGATGGGAGAAGATGATCTCATTTCCGTCGCCGCTTAGCGGCGTGCCGAGGTCCTGCCATGAAGCCGCTTCGAGGTCGGGGCTCCACTGGACCTGATAGATCGTGCCGTTTACGGAGGTAAAGGCGAGTTGGATCTCTCCTTCGACAAGGAAGATCGATACCTCCGGGCTCGTGTCGCCGGTGAGCGTGTAGGTGCGGAAGACGGGTGTGTCTTCGCTGAAATCGACCTCGTAGGCTTCGCTGCCGTCGTTGAGCGTGAGGACGCCGTCGGCTTGGCGGAGGTTGGGGCCGTCGTGCACGGGCCACTCTCCCTCGAGGTCGACGGGTTCGCCGTTGACTGTCCAGACGGCGCGGCGACCGTGGCCTTCGCCGGAGGGCCATGACGGCTGGATCCAGTCCTCCGTGTTGAAACCGACGCGCTGCTCCGTCACGCCGTAGTTCCAATCGAAGTCGGGCTCCACCCATTCGCCGCTGGTGGAGAAGGTGACATCGAGGACATCGCCTTCGAGAGTGGTGTATACAATGCGCGGGGCGGCGGCATCGCGGTGGTTGAGGTCGAGGGCGGTTTGCGTGAGAACGGCATCCTGGAAGGCGGCGAAGCTTCCGTAAGTCTCCTCCGTGCCCAGCTCCACGACGATGCCCGCGAGTTGCCCAAGGGCAGCGGTGTCGGAAACGGCGTTGCCGACGGTTGTGGGCGCAGCTTGGCGAATGGAGCGCACAGCGGCGTAGGTGCCGTCGAGCTGCAGCCAGACGATATTGTCGCTCACGCTGCGGCTGAGGCCGGGGTGAAAAAGGGTGCTGCGGCGGGCGTTGGCGGATGTCACGTTGCCGCGCACATTGTCCTTCACAGGATTGTTTTCGTGGCCCATGCCGAAGCGGGCGATGAAGTCGGTCTGGAAACGCTGTCGCCAGCCGTCGCCGGTGGGGTGCCCAACCGTGTCGCCGATGAGTTCACCGACTTCCTGGGCAATGTGGGCGGCGTCGGTGGGTATGCGGGTCATCTGGATGAGGGTGCCGCGGTGCTGCACGAACTGGTCGTAGGGGTTGCGCCCGCGGGCGTGGGAAGTCGATTTTTGTCCACCGTTGCCCCAGAGTACGCCGGGACTGCCGTTTGTATTTTCGACAATAGCTTTCCAGCTGACAATAGCCCAGGAGGCATTGCTCCAACCCCCGTGGATGTCGAAGGCCGTACCCATTGTGTAGCGTTCGCCGATGTGGTAGATCTCTTTTGTCTCGGATGGGCGGGTGAGGAGGTAGGAGGGCTTGCTGTTACGGTAGGTGGCGTTGCGCTCCAGTTGCTTGCGGGCGAGGGCGAGGCTGATGGCGGGCGGACGGTATGCGCTCACCGCCGCGAGGACGGAGGGCAGGTGCTCGCTGCCTTGCCAGGTGGGGGGAGGCTGGTCGCTTTCCGAGAACCAGAGCCAGGCGAGAAAGTCCGCCGAGGAGCGTCCGTTGTTGTTCGGCACGCCCCGTTGCTTGGGGCCGGACTGGAGGGTTTGGGTGGTCTTGAGGGCGAGCGAGGCGGCATAGAAATCGATGACCGCGCGCGCGGCCGCCCGCACATCCGGATCGGTGGCGTGATCGAAAAGAACGATCCAACTCTGGGCATTGTAGGCGGCGTATTGATCGGAGTCCCACTCGGCGCTGCCCCGGCGGAGGATGAGGGCCGAGGTCTCCATGACCCATGTGCGCATCTGCGCGAGGCGCTCGGCCGGAGTGGGTTGGCCGGGGGCGGCGGTGATGCCCCGCTCCACGGCCAGTTGCGCGAAGAGGTACCCGGGCGCACGGCACATGTAGACGTGGTTTTCCGTGCCCTCGCTTGTCCAGATATTGTATTGCAGGCGGGCAGGGTGCGTCGAATCGATGATGCGCTGGAGAATAAGGTCGGTGCGGTTGGCGACCTCGGGCGCATCGGGCCAGCCAAAGAGGGTCGCGGCGAGACCGGGAAAGTAGAAGTGGAAGGTGTTGATGGTGGAAGCGTCGCGCACCCACTGGTTGGCGAGGGCGTCCTCGGGACCGTATTTCTCGAACCGAGCCACCGTCTTCGGCCAGAAGAATTTCCCCGGATCGGTGCCCCCTGTGCCCGGGTAGCCGGTGGCGTTATAGACGTCGGCCACATGATCAAACAAGTGCGCCGAGCGCGCTTGGAAAAGGGCTTCTTCGTCCGCCGACAGTAACGGAAGAAAGAGAAACGGAAGGAGGAGAAACGGAAGGAGGAGAAGCATACGTGAGTGCATTTGAATGAGGGATTAGAGTGAAGGTTATAGATGGAGAGGGTTCGGCCGCCGAGAGCAATGTTTGTCCCAGCCGAGACATCTTTTTCTGCGGCGGGGCAAGGGTCAGGGCGGGGGGA
>JAFIGH010000060.1 GCA_020831525.1 Opitutales bacterium | reverse complement strand
ACATGATAGACGGCGATTTCATCTGACTTTAGCCTTTTATCTCCCATAATAAATTGATAATCTCAGAGATTTAAAAGGTTTGTCAATAGGGAGATTGACAGGCGCCAACACCAACATCGCGGGCGCGCCGGGGAAACCCCATGGAATGAAACTGGCCAATTTGCGGGCCTGTTTCTCATCTTTGCGGATCCTCCGAACTGCCGCCAACCCGTATAAACAGTGAGGTTTTATAGAAGCAGGTCGCTGCCTTCAAGGTTGGGAGGCAAGCGCGGGGCAGCGGCGCTTGGTTGAACCGTGCGCGGGCGGACGTGGTCCGCCGTAGGCGGGGCCGGATTGGGTGCCGAATCGGATTGGGGAATGGGATTGAGTGCCGAATGGCATCCGGGCGGACGGTCCGGAGCGAGCGAAAGCCTGCCGTTTTACGATTCTCCGCCCTTAGAACGCTTAGAACGAGCGCCATTGCGGCCAAACCGGGCACCATGAACCTCAAACGTCGCCCTGCGCGCGGCTCACCATCTTCCCGCGCAGGCGGCTGCTCAGCAGGTCGAGGGTTGTCACCACGGCGAAAATACAAAGGAGGACGGTGGCGAAGCGGTCCCACTGCCCGAACTCCTGGTATCGCAGCAGGTGCAACCCGAGCCCGCCCGCCCCCACGTAACCCACGATGGAGGCGGAGCGGATGTTGTATTCGAACATCCACAGCGAATAGCTCCACACAATGGGCCGGGCACTCGGCCACAGACCGTATTGGAATGTCTGAAGGCGCCCCGCCCCGATCGCGCGCAGGCCGCGCGCCGCCTCAAGATCGACCGCCTCAAAAGCCTCACTGAAAAACTTCCCCAGATACCCGATGCTGTAAAAGGTGAGGCCCACCACCCCGGCGAGCGGATTGGCCCCCACCACCGCCACCGCGATGAGCGCCCAGATGAGGCTCGGGATGGTGCGGATACCGTTCATGAGCATGCGCACGGGGGTGACGACCCACCGCGGGGAAAGGGTGCGCGCCGCGGCAATGGAGAAGAGAAACGAGAGTATGACCCCGAAGAAAGTGGCCAGCGCAGCCATTTGGACAGTCTCCCAGAGCGCAGCCAGCGTCGTCTTCCAGATACTCAGGTCGGGCGGGATGAACCCGCTCACAAAACGGACGAGATTGCCCCATGTGTCGAGGCTGCGGCCCGAGCCTTGCAGGAGTGGCAGCGCCGTCACGACGAAGATCAGGAAAAGGATCGCCGCGCAGCTTTGGAGGTCGAGCCGGTGCGTCCAGCGGTCGGGAGGCAGCGGCACCGGTCGCGCCGGCCGCCGCGGATCGGGGCGGACGGGCTTCCTCTCCGGCGGTTCGGCCGTCATACCGCCGCGCTCAGCTCCGCCCGCGGCTCAAGGCGGACAACATCGTCGGCGAACCGCTCGATGAGGTCTTCGTCGTGGAGCACGACCAGCACGCTGATCCCGTCCTTGCGGCACCGCTGGCGCAGACAGGCGAGACACCGCTCCGCGTTGGGGCGGTCGAGGCTCGCCACCGGCTCGTCGGCAAGAATGACCTTCGCCTCCTGAAAGAGCGCGCGCGCCACAGCCACCCGCTGGCGCTCACCCCCGCTCAGGCGCGATATCGGGGCACGCGCCATGTGGCAGAGACCCAGCGCGCACAGCTCGGCGTACGCGCCCTCGCGGTCGCGGCGGGAGAAACCGAAAAGCGTCCGGTAAAACGGCTGCCGCCCGAGCCGGGCGAAACACACGTTGTCGATGGCTGTCGCAGCCCCCGTCAGGCGCAGGTTTTGAAAGACCACACCCAGCGCGGGGCCCATTGCCGACGGTGCCACGGCACGACCGTCGGGCCGGTGGTAGCGCACACAACCCGATGTCGGCGAAAGCGCCCCCGCGAGGCAGCGCATGAGCGAGGTCTTCCCCGAGCCGGACGGCCCAGCCAGCGCCACAAGCTGGCCTGGGTTCACCGAAAAATTCACGCCCTCAAAGAGCCATTCACCCTGACCGTAGCGCAGCGACAGGTCGTGGACAGCGAGCGTCACTCCCGCGCTGCGGTCCTTCGTTCCCGTATGCACCGCCGGGCAGATCTCTCCCCGCGCGCTCACAGCGGCATTTCCCGGATGAGGTTCATCACTTCGCGTGTCGGGGCGAGGTGTTCGACCGGGTCGACCTCGACAAGCGGACCGGTGAACAGCGTGTCGCGCAGCTCCTCCGCTCCGTCGTTCATCGCCTTGAAAGCATCGCGCAGAAGCGCCTTGTCTTCCTCCGGCAGCGTCGCGCGGACGACCAGCACATGCGTCGGCACCGGCCCTTGGCTCACCACCTTGCGCAGGCGCTCCCGCTCGTCTTCGCTCAGGTGCTTGTCCTTGTCCAAAACATAGTAGCTCACCGCGGCGGCTTCCGCCTGGCCGTCCAGCACCCGCCGCGCGGCCGAGACATAGCCCGTCCCGTAAAACACATTGCCCTCGCCGAAGAACGCCTCCGGGCTCTGGTCGGGCCGCAGCAAGCCCCGTTTCACCAAATCCCACACCGGCACCTGCATACCCGAGGTGCTGGTGCGGCTGGAGAACGCGATGGGCTGACCCCGCAAGTCCTCCACATCAAAATACGTCTTCTCGCGCAGCGTTATCCAGTAGCTCTCGTAGTAGGGGCGCCCGTTGATCTCCGAGGCGAGCAGCACCTCCCCCACCCCGGCGTCCATCGCCCGCACCGCGTCCGTTGAACTGACAAACGAAATGTCGATCGTCCCGTTCGCCAGCCCCTCGTGGATCACCGCCCCGCTCATCGGCACGATCACATTCACCCGCCGGTCGACTTCCTCCCGCAAAAACGCGCCCAGCGTCCGCTGTTCCTCCAGCATCGCGTCCGGGTCGCGGTCCGGTTTCAACGCCACCACAAAGGTCGGCTCCCCGCGCCCGCAGCCCGACACCAGCCATACCGCCAGCAGCCCCGCGACGCACACCGCCGCCGGCCAAAACCGTCTCTTCCGCTTCGCTCCGTTCATGTCCGTATCTCCGCTTAATAAGATTGAGATTTATTCGCAATAAGCCGAAAAAGTGCCACAGCCCCGCGCGCTGTCAAGCGGAACGCGCACCTGTTCTACTGTAAGCGCGCAGTAGAAATGGGAATCCTGCGCAGATGGGGTGAGAATAATTCGTTTTTTGGTGTAGGGGCGGGCGGGTTTGAAGGGGGTTTAAAGGGGGGATAGCGGGGGTTTGAAGGTAGGGTTACGCGTTGATCATGCGGGCGTAGATACCGTCGATGGTTGCGGCGGCGCGCCACCGGGTGGCCGGAGAGGGCACTGCGATGTCCACAGCGAAGGCGCCGGGCGTCGCATCGCCGCCGGGGGGCGCCTCAATGCCTACCGTGAAGTCCCCCATATTCGCATCGGTGCCAACGGTCTCGAATGATTCGATGGTGAGCGTACCGTCGAGGCGCTTGACGAGGCACTGCCGCGTGAATGCGGCGGTGATTTCGCCGAAGTCGGGGCTTCCCGCGGAGGATGGGTCAATGGAGTAGATGACGCCGTCGAGCCGAAAATTGAACACGGCGTCATCGTGGGGCAACAGCAAGGCGGAGCCAAAATTCAGCAGACCCAGTGTGTTGAGCTGAATCCCGGCGCCGGAAAATGAACTCGCCGAACTATAGATATTGCACACGCATCGCTGGATGTGGCCGGGACGGCCTGCGATGACGGCCATGCCGTTGGCAAACGGCAGACAATCGCTGCCGGACAATGCCGCCGCTTGGATATTTCGCCCCGGCATGATCGGATAATTATTGTCGCTGCGGCCAAGGAGGTTCGCGCCGGCGCTTCCTCCTGTACCGACGGGGCGGGCGGGGCTGAGGGTGGTGCGGACGCCCCCGGCTGTTTCCTGGAGGTCGCCGCAGTACATCTCCCGCAGGTCGGTGTCCCAGAATTCCTCGCCGGGTGCGAGGGCGGTGTTCATACGGGCCGCGGTGGAACCGCGCTTGACTTGGATTCTGTCGCTCATGTGTAGGTTGGGAATGCCGAGAGATCGGCGTGGGTTAATTCGTATTCGCCGTCTTCTGACATCAGAGAATTGATGAGATCACGGTACGTCAAAAGATTGGACGCGGATGATGGACCGGTATGGACACCACCCAAAACCAGTTTTCCGCCAAAAATAATCCCGGAAAAGTTGCCGCTGTCGCCCTGTATGAGCCCGCGGCCCCACCCTCCGAATTCCTCCCAGTTGAACAGCGGGTAGTGTTCCCACGTGGACGCGCCCACCTGGTTGGACCAGGTGCGCAGCTCGCCAAAAATCCAAGGATGGCCCAGTGTTTGCGAGAACTGCATACGGCCTTTTGGTATGGCTTCCAGTCCGCGGTTTATAACGACTCCCGGGAGGTATGAGGATTGATTCTGGACCGCGAGATTTGGCAGGCGGTCGGGAATGTCCAATGGAAGGAGCGGCGCCGGTGTAATCGTAGGCGGGAGGTCTTCGTCGAGCACGACTATGCCTATATCCGGGCGGCGGGGCCAGAACGAAACGACGTAGTTGCCCGCCTCATCATAGAATTCCGGCGGGTGTCGTCGGGCGACGACGGTCCGCTCAATGACCTCGCCGTCCATCGTGACCCAGCGAAGGCGGTTGCCGACGCGGGGGGTGTAGTTGAAGTGGTCCGCGCCCACGGCGTGGCGCGGGGAAATGGCTGTGACCCTCCAGATGGTGCCTCCGCCGCCCCCGTCGCGGTTGTAGACGCTGAGGCAGGTGGTGTCGACCCCGGCGAGCCAGCATTCCGGGTTGCGCTCGTAGACGCCGGCGGCGTGGTCCGCCACGCTGAAGAGCCGGCGGGCGTCCTCCGAGGGTGTGAGGCCGATGAGACGGTCGATGACCTGGTCGTGGATATGGCGGGCGGCTGATCCTGTGACGTGACGCACAAATACGCGGACTTCGGAGCCGGGCGGCGGCACGGTAGAGAATGCGTGGTCCACGACGGTGCCGCCCTGCTCTACGCGCACGACGGCCTCGCCCGCTTTGTGGGCGGTGACTTCGCCGTTGGGCGAGGCGGCGGCGACGCCGGGTGTCAGCGACTCGTAGGTGACGGGGGCAAACGACTGATAGCCTTCTTCGGGCTCGATCTCGAGGATCCAGTCTGTGAACGGCGGCGGACCGGGCGTAAAGATGACGACGCGGTCCTGCTCGGTGATCTCGTCTGTCGCATCGCCGGCATTCCACTTGGGGGCCGCCTGTACCTGAAATGCGGCCTCGACGCCGCAGTCCACCGCCTTGGGCTCGGCGATGGATGATGAAACGGCGACTGTCTCTCCGTCCATAGAGTGCTCGCCGCCGTCGAGGCGCACGCCGGAGAAATCCCCGGTGAGATCGTCCTGGGAAAAGCGGTGCCCGAGGCGTTTGGAGCCGTCGGGCCGGAAGGCGAGCACGCGGGGGACGGGCATGGCTACTCGGGATCGGGCTCTTCGCCGCCGTCGACATGGAGCCCGTCGGGAAAGAGGATGGCGTGGAAGTCTTCGCTGGCCATGCGGTCTTTGAGCCAGCGGGTGCGGTTGGCGAGTTGCTCGGCCTGGACGTTGTCCCAGCCGGCTGTGATGTTGCCGGCGGCGTCGCGCTGGACGGGGCCGCCCTCGATGGGGTCGGTGTTGCGGAGGCGGTAGATGGCCTCTTCCCAGACGGACTCTTCGGGGATGGGCATGGCGGGGCTTAGGCGGGATCGAAGGAGAGGGCGGCGGTCCAGCGCACGGGCAGGAGGTTGTTGGATCCACTGTAGGATCCGGCCGGGGAGGCGCGGCGGGCCTGCGCGCGCAGGGTGAAGGCCGCGCCGGGCGGGATGTCGACAACGACGCTGTGGCGCTGAACGACGGCGCGGTCTTCGTCGTTTTCTTCGGCGCCGGCGAAATCGACGGGGGTGAGGCCCGCCGATGAGGCGTCGGCGAGGCGGTGCTCGATGCCGAGCGGGAGCGCCTCAATCTTGTCGACCTCAAACCGGTAGGCGATGACTCCGCGGCGGGCGAAGGGCGCGGCCGCGATTGTGAATGCCTCTGAGGTGCTCCAGTCGAAATTGGTGGAGAGCGCCTGGACGTCCCAGCCTGAGTCGGCGTCGCCGCCGGTTACGACGGCGTCGCGGATAGCGAGGGCTTCGAGGAGGTCGCGCAGCCAGCGGGTGCGGGAGGCGAGCTGGGCGTGGGCTTCGTTGGATTTGCCGCCGGGGCCGCCGAGGACGGGGTCGGTGGTTTCGAGTTGGGTGACGGCTTCTACGAAACCGGCGTCTTCAGGGAGGTCTGCCATGGTCTATGATGGGTGATGGGTGATGGGTGATGGGGGGCTCAGGGTGAAAAGGTGAGGACCCATGTGCCGTCGATGCCGAGGTCGGGGGTGACGTGGATGGGCGGGCGGGTGACGCGGGAGAAGAGGGCGTCGGAGCCGTCGCCGAGGTCGCGCAGGAGGGCGAATTCCGTGAGGTCCTCGCCGGTGAGGTCGCCGGCGTCGAGGGACCAGTCGGCCTGGACGATGTAGGCGGCGGGCATCCAGAGGCGGCGGAGGGCTTTGCGGATGTGGGGGCCGGCGGTGTCGGGGGCGGTGTCGCCGAGGGCGGCGGGCGCGGTGCCGGTGCCGAGGTGGATGTGCGAGAGGGCCGCGCCGAAGGGCACGCCGGTGAGGGTCGCGGCGAGGGCGTCGCGCGCGGCGCCGGTGACGAGGTTGCGCATGCGCAGGACCTGCGCGGCGGGGCGGCCGGCGCGGAGGAGGCGCAGCGTGACGGTGCCGGTGATGCGGATAGGCTCGTGCATCAGGCGACCTGTAATGCCCCGTAGCGGGCGGTTAAATCGTGGTTTACGCCGCCGTTAAACCGGACGGTGGCGCTGCCGCGCCGCCCGCGGCGCAGGGAGCCGTCGCGCTCGTGCGCGCCGGTGCGGAGGGTGAAGCGGTGGGCGGTGTGCCACAGCTCGGCGGGGCGCATGGGGCTCTCGGCGAGGTTGCCGCGGTAGCCGAGCTGGCGGAGGTGGGAGCGGGCGGGTTTGGCGAGGTCGAGGAGGGCGCGCAGGCGGTCTTCGGCGTCGGCGGCGAGGGCTTCGCCGCCGAGGATGTCGAGATCGAGGATGACGCGGAACCACGCCCATGCCCACGGCAGGCCCTCGCCGGTGTGGAGCAGCTGGCCGTCGTAGGCGGCGGCGCCGTCGTAGGTAGCGGGAAAATAGTCGCCGCCTTCGTGGGTGAGGGTCTCGTCGTGGAGGTATGCGCCGTTGTAGGTGTTGGCGGCGGTCTCCTCGATGACCTCTCCGGAGCCGTAGGGCTCGAGGGCGCGCTTGACGGCCCACGGCGTGCCTTTGCGGCGGTGGGCGGCGATGGCGGCGGCGATGCGGGAGCGCTTGGTGGCGGTGGACCACTCGGGCTCCCACTGGTCGACGCGCAGGGCCCATGCGAGCCAAGGGAGCAGGTGGGCCGGGCATGTCCACGGATCCCACAGGCTGCCGACGGGCACGGGGACGGCGCCGGTGCGGGCGGCGGCGAGGTCGAGGGCGTGCTCGCCGCGGACGGGGCGCGGGGCGCCGGGGCCGGGGGCGCCGGGCAGGAGGCCGGGTTGATCGTGCGGGGAAGGCATGGATCAGGCGGCGGTGCCGGCGGGGGTGAGGGTTATGTTTTCGGGCGGGCACCACGCGGCCTGGTGGACCTGGCGGGTGATGTCGGCGGCGGGCTGGTAGAGGTCGACCCGGTGCACGCCCTCGGCATGGAGGGCGGCGATGATGCCGGTGCGCGTGACGTTGAGGCCGGGGGCGTGGCGCGCGGCGATGTAGGCGAGGAGCCGCTCTTCGGCCTGGGCGAGGACGAGGGCGGTGTCGGGGCCGGGGCGGATGATGATGCCGGCGGTGACGCTGTAGAGGAGGACCTCGACGGTGCGCACGCGCACGGTGTCGCTGAGGGGGCGCACGGTCTCGGCGTTGAGGGCGTCCTCGACGGCGGAGATGAGGCCCCCGGCCTCGCCGTCGGCAACCGGGGCGGAGAGCGTGCCGGATACGGCGGTGTCGCCGGGCGAGGCGGAGGCGTCGATCGTGAGGGCGGCGCCGCCGCTGAACCAGAGGCGCCAGCCGTTTTCGAGCGGGGCGGGCAGCGGGGCGCAGGCGAAGGTCCCGGCCCCGGCCGGGTAGCCGTCGGCGCGGCGGATGCGCAGGCCCCACGAGCGGCCGTCGTCGGGTCCCCAGTCGGGATCGAGGCCGTCGGCGGAAGGCTCGGGCGGGGCGGCGAGTACGTACACAGTTACGGTGCCGGGCTGGTCGCTGACGACGGCGGCGTCTTTGGCGGCCTGCGTCCACGATTCGCCGGCCTCGTCGGGATCCGGCCACTCGGCCAGCGCGGAGAGGCTGTGAAACATGTAGGCCCCGCGGGGTCCGGCGGTGCTGAAGCCCTCGAGGCTGAGCTGGGCGCGGCGGCGCAGGGCGGTGTCGGATTCGCCGGGCAGGCGGGCGACGCCGAGGAGGGCGGCGAGGTTGTCGAGATCGGTCGCCGTGGCGTAGGCGAGCATGACGGCGCGCCCGGCGTCGTTGACGCGCTGGCGGATGAGCAGTTCGCGGTAGGCGGCGGTCTGGAGGATCTTGTAGGCGGGGTCGGATTCGACGAGGGCGTCAAACTCCGGGTCGCGCTCCCGCAGGTCGGCGAGCATGGCGGCGAAGACCGCCTCGAAGTCGAGCGGCTCGACGACGTCGGGCGGCGGCAGCTGGCTGAGGTCTATGGGTGTGCCGGAGGTCATGGGCTGGCGTTGACGCGGATGCCGCGGAGGACGATCTCGGCGCCGTTGTGCTTGTAGTACCCTACCACCTCGATCTCGGCCTCCCCATCCCGCACGATTGCCGCCCGCACCCGTGTGAGGCGCAGGCGCGGCTCCCAGCGCCCGAGGGCTTCGGCGGCGGCGGCGCGGATGCGCGCGAGGGTGTCGGGCGTGAGGGGGGCGTCGACGAGGGCGTGCAGGCGGCTGCCGTAGTCGCGCCGCATCACGCGGCTGCCCACGGGGGTGGAGAGGATGTCGGCCACGCTCTGGCGCAGGTGCTCCAGGCCGGTGAGGCGCTTGCCGGTGCGTTTGTCGGTGCCGTTCATACTACTGATGGCTGATGGCTGAGGCGGATCATGAGGCGTCTTCCTGCCTGGGCTCGGCTTCGAAGGCGGTGGTGAAGCCGGTCTGCGGGTCGTAGCGGTGGCGCACGGCGAGGGCGACCCAGCGGCCCTCGATTTCGGGGCGGAAGCGCGGGCCGGGGCCGGGATCCGGATTGGCGAGGGCGAGCGGGCCGCCCGCGAGGAGGCGGGGATCGCCCGGCAGGGTGCCTTGGAGGCGCGCGCCGGAGCGGCGTATGCGGTCCCACTCGGCCTCGGCGGCGGCCACGGCCTCGGCCTTCGAGGGGTAGACGCCGCGCAGCTGCTTGAGCGGTGCGACCTCGCCGCCCGCGCGCACGGTGATGCGCTCGGCCTGATGGTACTCTATATATGCGGCGGTCACGCCGAGGTAGCGCTCGCGGTCGGGAAAGGCGGCGCGCCACTCGGTGAGGGCGGCGGGGCGCAGCTCGATCTCGGGCAGGCTGTCCCCGGCGGCCTTGGTGCCCCGCCCGCGCGGCACGATGACGAGGTAGGGCCCGGCGGGCTTGGCGAGGAGACCGTGCTGCCGGGTGAAGAGCCGGGTGAGGAGGTGCATGTCGCTCTCGTCGGCCTGGTCGATGTGGTCGTAGGCGGTGGCGCCGAGGGCGGCCACGGCGCTGTCCCACCGCGGCTCGAGGCCGTGGCGGGCGGCCACGGTTTCGGCGATGGCGGCGAGGGTCGTGGCGGGGTAGCTCTCGGTGCGCACGGTTTTGAGGGTCTCGCGCAGGTCGGCGGCGCGCGCCTCGATCTCCATGACGGCGGCGGGGCCGGAGGCGGCGACCTCGTCGGCGATGTAGCGGCCCACGGGCACGAGACCGGTCTCGGTGTAGCCGAGTTCGAGGCTCAGGAGCGCGCCCTTGCGCGGCCACGCGAGGCGGTGGTCGCGGTCGTCGAGCACGAGGGTCAGACGGTCGGCCTCCTCTCCCGGATGGTCGACCACGTGCATGGCGATGAGCCGGTCGCGGATGAGAGCCGTGAAGTCCTGCCCGTCGGCGGTGAGTCGGAAGTCGGGAGTCATGCGAATGGCTGATGGGTGATGGCTGATGGCTGATGCCTAATCCCAGAGGCGGAGGGCCGGGAGGGTGCGGGGTTCGGCGCGGCGGGGGCCGAGGCCGGGGAGGCGGATTTCGGTGCCGGCGGGGAGGACGGGGCCTTTCGCGGCGAGCCCGGGGTTGGCTTCGAGCACGCGGCCCACGGGCTCCGTCGAGCCGTAGTGCGTCCAGCACACGCTGTCGGCGGTGTCGCCGGGGAGGGAGGTGTAGGTCACATCAGGCATCGGCGTCGTCTCCGTAGAAGCGCAGGCTGAGCGTGAAGTCGACGCGCTTGGGCGCGCCGCCGGGCAGGAAGACGCGCTGGCGCTCCTCCACGCTCTCGACCGCCCAGCGGCCGAGGACGCGCCCGTCGCCGCCCATGAGCAAGAGCGGCAGCCCCCGCCCGGCCTCCGCGCGCATGGCGTCGAGCTGGCCAAGCCCGCCGCGGAAGGCCGGGTAGAGCGTGCCCTCGAGGGTGAGGGTGTCTTCGCCCGGTCCGGTGAACTGGAGCGCCGGCGCGCGCCCCGCCCGGCCCTGCTCCGGCCAGCGCCACACGGTGCGGCGCGCCAGCGCCTCGTAGGCGGCGGTGTCCATGGCGAAGGCGTATTCGCCGAGGGTCATCATGGTGGGCGCGGCCATCAGTCGTGGAGGGCGCCCCTCGCCCGTTGTTCCTGCTCGCGGCGGAATTCGCGCATGAGCGCCTCGAACTGCCCGCGCACCTGCGCGGCGATGTCCATGCCCTTGTCGCCCGCGGCGGCGTGGATGTTGAAGGTGGCGTGCACGGCCATGTCGCCCGCCCCGGCCATGACGACGGCGGGCTCGCCGCCCCCGCCTCCGCTGTCGGATCCGGGATAGCGGCGCAGGCTGAAGTCGGGCCCGGCTTCGTCGCCGGCGTCTTCCCCGATCCCCAGCGCCTGCCGCACGCGGCGGCCGGCGGATCCGCCGAGGTTGCGCAGGCGTTCGATCTGCGCGGTGAGGGCTTCGAAGGGCGCGGCCACGGCGGCGACGGCACCCTGCATCCACTCCGCCACCCCGCCCCACGCGCCTTGCAGCGTATCCAGCGGGCTCCATGAGAGGACGCTCCGGAGGCGCTCCCGGATCCCGCTGAACAAGGCGAAGGGCGCGGCCACGGCGCCCACGGCGGCCCGCACCCAGTCCGCCACCCCGCCCCACGCGCCTTGCAGCGTATCCAGCGGACTCCATGAGAGGACGCTGCGGAGGCGCTCCCAACTATCGCGCAGGAAGGTGACGGGATGACCGAAGAGATTGCCGAGCCACCGCAGCGGCGGCCACCAGAGGCGCGTGAGTTGATAGGCGGGCGTCCATGAGATGATTGACCGCAGCCTCTCCCAGCCTTTTTCGGCAGCCGCCGGAAAGTCATTCCAAAGCAGCCGCCATGAGGCGGCTACGCTGTCCCAGTTGCGCCAAAGAAGCCATGCCGCCCCCGCGATGAGGGCCACGGCACCGAGCACCCAGCCCACGGGCGTAAAAAGGAGCGCGGCGCCGAGGGCCTTGACGGCGAGGGCGGCGGCGGGGATCCACTTCAGGGCGAGGAGCTTGAGCGGCGTCAGAAGTGCGCCGGACCCGGCGGCGGCGACTTTGAGCGCTCCACCCAGTTTCCCGAGGAGGGCTTTGGAAGCGAGGACCGTCCACGCCGTGAATCCCTTCAGCGACGCGCCCGCCAAGGCGGTGCGCGCGGAGAGGAGCATCATTTTGACGGAGGTCCATGTGAGGGCAAAGCGGAGCATGGCCAGGGCACCGATCAGCGCGGATGTGACGGTGAGCACACCGGCGAGGCCGGTGGCGAGGCCGGCGACAACGAGCAGGCCGACGCCGAAGACAGCCGTGGCGCGGGGAAAGCGCTCGACGAGCCGCGTCACCGCGGAGGCCGCGCGGGAGGCGGTCCGCGCGAAGGCGGCGAGCGCCGGTTCCATGCGCGCGGCAACTTTCTGCCGCAGGATGTCGAAACGCTGCGCGAGCAGGGCCAACTGCGCGTCGAGGTTTTGCTGCCGCATGCCCGCCATGGCTTCGACAAATGCCGCGCCGTCCTCACCCGCCCCGCGCAGGGCGGCGGCGTTGGCACGGGTGGCTTCTTCCTGGCCCCAGAGCAGCTGCACCATGCGGGCGGCTTCGGCGCGTCCGAAGGCTTCCTGGATTTCGCGCTGCTGGTAGGCGTTGAGGGTCTCGCCGTACTCCGCGCGGAAGTCCGCGAGGATGTCCGACATATCGCGCAGGCCGCCGTCCTCGTCGAGCAGCTCGATAGCCCGCCCCATCTCCGCGAAGGCCTCGTGGGCTTTGGCGGCGTCGCGCGTGAAGGCCGCCATCATCGTGCCGGCCTCCGCGCCGCTGCGGGTCTTTTGCAGTTCGCCGAGGATGGCGAGCTGCTCTTCCATCGACATATTCAGAAGAGTCGCGCCGGCCCCGGCGTTTTCGATGGCCGCCTGCATCTGCGCGCCCGTCGTTTTGAAGACCTTCACGGCGGCGGAGAGCTGCGCGCCGAAGATGTCGGCGAAGTCGCCGTCGTCGGCCTCGGCGTAGAGGCGCTTGAAGATCCCGTGTCCGGTCGCAAACAGGCTGGTCATCTGCTCCACCGATGCCTTGGTCGCGCGCGCGGTAAGCGCGGCCGCGGCGGTGACATCGGCCACGCCGAGGTCGGAGAGCGAAGCAATGCCCGAACGGACGTCATAGGCCGCACTGACAAAGGCGTCCGCCGTGATCCCGGCAAAGCGCGTCTGCATTTCCTGCCCCTTGCGCACGATGGAGTCGATGTCCTCGACGCCGAGGGTGGCGAGATCGCCTGAGGCACGTGCGACCTCGCGGTAGGACCCCGTCATGGAGGCGACAAACCGCCGCGACTGCGCCGCGACACGGCCCGCCGACTGCCCCGCGATGCCGATGGCCGCCGCCGAGGCCATGGATTTATTCATGCGTTCGTGGGCGTCGGACAGCCGCCGCGCCTGCGCGATCTGGCGTGCCATGGCGGTTGTCTTGCGGTCGATCTCCACCGTCAGGCCGCGCGCGCTGCCAGTGGCGCGCTCCTGTGTGCGCGTGATTCCCACCATGGAATCTTTCACGCGCTTCGCGACGGACGTCATTTTGTTGACCGCCTCGAAGATGATGCTAACCTTCATACTCATTGATGACGGCCTTTTTCGAAAGTTCGATTTTTATCGGCGTGCTCCTCACTGCGGCATGTCTGCTTGCCGCCGGGGCCGCCGCCGCATGGTTCGCGGCCGGGGTATGGGGCCTCCTGGCCTACCCTTTCGCGCTTTGGGCGCTGCGGGGGCTCTTCCTCGCCCTTGAGCGCGTGCTCATCGCCCCGCATCACCGCGCCTTCCCGGCCCGGCGGCTTCCCTGGGAACTGTAGGGCGCGCGTTTGCGCGCTTCCGTGTGCCAGCGGAGCAGATCGCGCGCATCCATGTCCTCCATGTCCGCCGCCGACCAGTGGAAGACTGCGGCGATGTCCGCCATCACGGCGAACCAGTCGGCGGCGAAAGAAAAGGCTCGATGGCGGCGCAGAGGGCAAGGTAGTCGCTGGCATAAAATTCGTCCAGGGTATCCGGATCCATCTCCGCCAGGTCGCAAATCATCCGGAACTGCCGCTCCGCCTCGTCGCCCTTCCCGCGCATCATCTTGCGCAGGTCGCGTGTTTTAGGCCGGCGCAGCACGACCTCGCGGATCTCAGTCCCCTTTACGGTGACCGGCGCGGAGAGTTTCACGGTGATGGGTTCGCTCATGGGTTACGTTGTGTGTCTGTAGCGCCGGGCCGGGCCCGCGCTTAAATCCCCAGCGCCGCGCGCTGGGCGGCGAGCTGGTCGGTGCCGTTGATCACGCGGGTCATGTTTTCGATGTCGATCTCGTGGACGGTGGATCCGCCGATCTCGAGGCGGTAGTAGTGCACGGCCATGGTGTGGTTGATCTCGGCGCGCTGGCCGGGCTCCCAGTCGCCCATGTCGAGGCCTTTGAACTTGCCGCGCAGGGCGATGACCACGGCGGTCACTTCGCCGCGCTCGTCCTCGAAGGCCCCGCGGAAGGTCATGGGGAGGATCCTGCCGAAGCCGCCCGCGAGGTCGGCGTCCAGCTCGGGGATCTGCACGGCGGCCTCCATGGCCTCCATGCCCATGTCCATCTCCATGACGCCGTCCATGCCCCCGCCGCGGTATTCCTCGGTGTTGAGGGAGAGTTCGGGGGGCGTGAGCTGCGTGCACTTGCCGGCGTAGCCGCGCCCGTCGACGAAGGCGTTGAGGTTTTTGAGGACTTGGGGGATCATGGGCTAGACGAGGGATGAGTGATGAGGGATGAGGCCTGAAACCTGAAAACCGGTCAGAGGATCTCTTCGATGTAGTCGTTGACGAGGGCGGACCGGAAGGTGATCTTCTCGGCGGGTGTCGCCGGCGTGAACTCGAAGTCGAAGTGCACGTGGCCGAGGGCGATGCTCTCGGGCGTGTTGAGGTCGGGGTTGGGCAGGCAGCGCCCGCCGAGGATGGCCCCCTGCGCCTGGAGCTGCCGGATGAAGGCGTTGACCCCGTCGGTCACGTTTTCGAGGTAGGTGCGCGTGATGTTCCGGTCGACCGCCCACAGGTGGTTTTCGAGGAGCGTGTCGTTGAGGATGTCGGCGATGCGGCGGACACTCAGGAAGCGCCACTTGGGGTCGGTCTTCTCGAGCGTGCGGTTGCCCCAGAGGCGGAAGCCGTCTTTGCGCACGATGGTAGCGATGTGCTCGCCGTTGAGGATGTCGGCGAGGCTGGACGAATCGCCGAGGGCGAAGTCGACGGGGTGCACGACCCCGCCGATGCCGGCGATGGTCTGGTTGGAGGGCGACCACCAGAAGCCGCGCTCGTTGTCCATGCGCGCGATGAGCCCGGCGGCGTAGGCCGCGGAGTCGGTCCCCACGTTGCCGAGGGCGGTGGCCACGCTCACGCCCGGCCAGATGCCGTAGATGCGGTCGCGGTTGGCGGCGACCTCGTCGGCGCGGGTGATGACGGTGGCCTCGTCGGCGCTGCCGGTGTTGAAGTTGTGCACGACCACGGCGCGCAGCCGCTTGGCGGCGGCGCCGAGGGGGCCGAGGACGGCGTTCATGGCCTCGCACGCGTCGCCGCCGTCTCTTTCATGTGCAAAAACTACAGCGTCAAGGACTGGATGCGCTTCCTCGAGACCTACGGCATGCCCCTGCGCGTCGGCAAATACGGCCCGGAGGCCACCGCCGATGAACGCGACATTCTCCGCCGCGCTGTCCGCGGCCTCGGCGTCGACGCCGCCGCCATCGTCCCGCAGTCCATGGAGATCGAGCTGATCCGCGAAGCCGCCGGGCAAGCCGGATCCGGGGCCTCCGTATTCCAGGCCGCCGCCGACTGGTTCGACAGCCAAGTCAGCAAAGCCGTCCTCGGCCAGACCATGACCGCCGACAGCGGATCCAGCCTCGCCCAGGCAAAGGTCCATAATGAGGTCCGCCTCGATCGCGTGCGCTACGACAGCCGCAAACTCGCCCGCACGGTCAACCGCGACGTTGTCACCCCCTTCATCGACCTGAACTTCGGCCCGCAAAAGCAATACCCCCGCGTCTACTACCGCGTCCCGGAACCCGAAGACATCGCCGCCTGGTCCGACGCCCTCGCCAAGCTTGTGCCCGTCGGCCTCCGCGTCGAAGCCTCCCAGGTGCGCGATCGCTTGGGATTCGCTGATCCCGACACCAAAGCCGAAGTCCTCTCCATCCCCACCGCCGCCCCGGCCACCGATCTCAACCACGCTCACGACTGCCCCCACTGCCGCACCGCCGCAAAAGCCCTCAACCGCGCCACGCCCCCGGCAGCCGCCCCCGATGAGATCGACGACATCGCCGCCGACCACCTCGACGGCTGGGAACGCCAAATGGATCCCATCCTCAATCCAGTCCGCCGCCTTGCCGACGAAGTCGACACCGCCGAGGAATTCACCCGCCGCCTTCCCGAACTCCTCGCCCAAATGGACTCCGCGGCCTTGATCCGTCACCTCGCCACCGCCGCCTTCAAAGCCCGCGGCCAGGGCGACGCCACAGACGATGCCTGACAACCCCCAGCCCGGCCCCGTCCCCCGCGAAGCCCTCGCCTACTTCCGCGCCAAAGGCTACCGCCCCGCCTTTGACTACCGCGACGTCTGGCGCCAGGAGCACGCCGCCGCCTTCACCGTCGCCAAAGCCATGGAGATGGACGTGCTCACCTCCATCCGGGGCGAACTCGACCGTGCCCTCGCCGACGGCCGCACCTTCCGCGACTTCAAGCGCGACCTCACCCCCACCCTCCAAAAACTCGGATGGTGGGGCCGCGCCCCCGTCACCGATCCGCAGACCGCCGGCACCGCCGAAGCCCAGCTCGGCAGCCCCCGCCGACTCAAAACCATCTACGACGCCAACCTCCGCACCGCCCGCGCGGCGGGCCAGTGGGAGCGCGCCCAGCGCACCAAACGCGCCCTCCCCTACCTCCTCTACCTTCAGTCCACCGCCGAAGAACGCCGCCCCGAGCACGAAGCCAAAGTAGGCACCATCCTCCCCATCGACGACCCCTTCTGGGATGAATGGATGCCCCCCAACGGATGGGGATGCAAATGCGCCGTCCGCCAACTCACCGAATCCGAAGCCCGGCGCCGCGGCGGAGTCTCCCCAACACCCCGCATCCCCCGCGACACCTACACCAACACCCGCACCGGCCGGACCGAGAGAGTCCCCCGCGGCATCGACCCCGGCTGGAACACCAACCCCGGCAAAGACCGCCTCGGCCACCTCGTTCCCCCTCCCCTCGGCGGATCGCCCCTTCCCGCATCCTTCCCCGGCCCCGCCCAAGGCGGCACCGACAAACCGCCCATGCCGCCCCCGCGCCAATGGACCGGTCCGGAACCCGCCAAAATCCCCCCGGCCGCAAACCCAAAAGCCGCCGTCGACGACTTCCTCCGCCGCTTCGGTGCAACCTCCGGGCAAACCGTCCTCTTCACCGACAAAACCGGCACCCCCATCCCCATCGGCCCCGCACTGTTCACAAACAAAAAGACCGGCAAATTCAAAGCGGCCAAAGAGGGTAGAGACACGTATCTCCCTCTCCTCGAGCAAACCCTGCGCGATCCTGATGAGATCTGGATTCGATGGGAACAACTGGGCAAGCACTGGCGACTCAAAAGGTCATACATCGCCCGAATCAAAACTGAAGAGGGAAAAGTGGGTGGCCTGGGAGTGTTCACCCTCTCCAAGGACGGGTGGAAAGGCTCCACCATTTTCCCGCCCATGACAGGCCCCGACAGAGACCGTTCGCAAATCGAAGAATACCTTGAGAGCGAGCGGACGGGCCTCCTCATCTATAGCCGTACAGAATGAGGCTGGATCGCCGCTCCATCCAGCCTTGCGCCGTTCTGTTTATGGGCCCTGAGCGGAGGGTTACGAACGGTCGCAGTTACAACTAAAAGTTCGCACACCGGCGGCGCTGTGTCAATCCCGCCCGCCAGGGCCTTCGGAAATTCATTTTTCCATGCATCGGCCGCCCTCTCACCGGGCGGCTTTTTTTGCGCACGCCCAAAGGCTCACCACCCCCTCAACCCACTGTTAAACGCCATTTAACGGCCTCTTCACGGCCCACCCCCGAAAACGAATTTCTCCCGTTCCAAGTGCGCGTCTCTCCCCATTTTTGAATTCTTGTCTCATTCCATCTGCGCGACCTCATCTTCTCCCGTCGGCGACCTTCGCCCGCCACGCCCCATTTCATGCGCCGTCCCGCCAAATCCCCCTTTTTCCCACCAAGTCCCGCCTTTCTCACTTCATCTGCGTGCTCTCATCTACGGCAACGAAACTCGTATGCGCCCGGCCGCGAGCGCGACAAAATGATTCAAATTATAGGTGTAGAGACACCGACAACCGGCTTTGAGAGCCGCCACAAGGTGAAGCGCATCGAAGATCTGTCCGCTGATGCGCCCCAAATCGGCGCAGAGATGAAGGGCCGTTTGGTAGTCCTCTTGAGACAATTGTACGATTTCAAGACGCTTGGTGAAGTTGGCCTCAATCAATCGGGCGGCTTCGGGCCCCGAAATGCGCCGGGGCAGGGGTAAGGCGGTGAGCGTGGCGTAACACTCCGCCAAGGTATGGGTGCTGCAACAGGGCGGCTTCCCTCTTTTCAGCTCCCGCACAAACCGTGAGTGGGCAGCCGTATGGTTTGACAACTGTTCCGTAACGACGGGAACCAAAGCAGAGGTGTCGAAAAACACGCGACTCATGGCACAACTCCGCCGTCAGGCGATAATGTTTCCAGAGAGCGTGCCGCACGCTGCTGGTTAATAAATTCAGTCGCGTCCAACGGTGCAACAGAATCCGCCTGCTGTACCAGGACACCGTCCTTTTCGATCAAGCGCCCCGTCGGCTGCGGGATGCTCAGCCGCAATCCGTCGTGATCAGCCGTGATCTCGACGGTCGTGCCGCCTCCAAGATGAAACTGTTCACGCAGACGCTTCGGGATGACGAGACGTCCGGCGTGATCTATGGTAGTTTTCATGGTAAAATGGTATTTCGTATGGCGATTCATCGTCAAGCGGATTCCGCAGAACGCAGAAAGCCCGATGATGGACCCGGCAAACGGCTCTCCGGCAAACGGCAATGGCGCTCGGATAATCCGGGTGCTCGAAGAAATCCGGTCGTTTCAATCCGACTCCGCATCATCCGGAGAACCCGCGCGGAGCGCTTTGGTGCGGCCGGGACCGCCGCCTTTACGGTCGGGCGGCGTCGTTGTGCGGCAAAGGCGGAGAAGGATCACCGCCCTTCGACTTCACTCAGGTCCTCAAGCCTGTCAAAAGGCACTCCATGGCGGGCTTCCCCCGCACGATGCAGGACTTAACCGAGCGATATTGCCGGCAAGCTCCTCTCATCTCAAGCACGTCGCCCCGGACACCGAAATCCTGCCCCCCCTGAGAACAGATGGAGGCATTTTTCGCTTAGGACAAAATTGCTCTCAAATATTGAGACAAAATGCTCTCTGTGAACCTTCTATTCTGTATGCTGTGTTGCCGTCAAATTGCTCGCTCCCGCCCCGGCTGGTCGAGTTCCCAAGTCGCGTCCAATGGCTCCCTTTGACGTGTTTCGCGCCTTTCGTGGGCAAAAGCCGTCTATGCCGGAAGCAACGCATCTTCGGGAAATCCATCATGGAGCACGCCGTCCAATTCGCGGCCAGCGGCTTTCTTGTTCCGGCCACCCCATTGTTTGAAGAAAAAGGAGACGTCGGCGCGGTGACATTGATCACGGATGTCGAGCACCCAGGCTTTATCCATCGGTCTTGGCCTGGTTCCACTCTCACCGCCGACGATAACCCAATGAATCCCCGTTAGGTCCATCTCCGGAAGCGGACCGACCAGCGGCTCACAGGAAAGGAAACGGATCGCTGCCGGGAGGTTTCGGAGATCGTCAATGCGGGATTTCACCCGTTCATCTTCCACACTCACGCCCATCCAGATATTACGGGACCACGGCAGGTGCGGTGCCGCTTCCGCCAAACGGCGGCTACGCTTCGTGAGCACCTGAAAGGTCAGATGCGGACATTCGTTCATCACCTTGAAGACCTTCTGAATGAAGTCCAGCGGCACCGCCTCGTGAAAAAGATCGCTCATCGAGTTGACGAAGACCATGGCCGGTTGCTTCCATCCATAGGGGACGGCGAGTGCATTCTCGTGGGTCCGAATCTTGAACCCCTCGGAATATTTTTCCAAGCCCATTGCTTTCAGCCGACGGGACATCACCTCGGCATAGCAAAATTTGCACCCCGCCGAGACTTTGTCGCAACCTGTCGTCGGATTCCACGTCAGTTCCGTCCATTCGATTGAGCTATTGGCCATGGGAAGATTGATTGATAATATGTTGAGCGATCTTTATTGCGATAGGGGCACCGTTGGGGTTGCCCGAGGCGAAGCAAAGTAGAAAAAGCGGGCTGCCGGTGCGGTTTTTCAGGAGAAGGGGGCTTTCGTGAGCCTTGGTGAAGACGGACGACAGGCGCTGCGTCACGTAGTCGCTCAAGTTTCGAAAGACATCAGGAGTCTTACTGGCTGGAAACAGTGATCCGAACATATCAACTTCAACAACGTCCCGATAAAAGATTTTCTTCCAATCATCATGACCGAATAAAAGGTTTAGCCGATTTTGCCACGCTACGGGAATTTCACCACTCTTGGGCAGCATTCGATTGACTGCCATCGCGGGAAACAAAAGCCACATGTCAATTGCTTGCGTTTTGGCGATCGCCTCGATTGTGCTCCATCGCACCTGAAGGGCGAAAGGATCCAGAAATGCCACCGCACGGCGACGTCTCCAGTCGGACCGTGTAATTTCCAGCAGTCTGTCATTCGCATCTCCTTGAATGAACTCAATTGACCTCCCTTTGGCCTCAGGCAATGCAGCTACCTCCGCCTTGAGCTTGCCAATAGAATCGGCATCACGCTCAACAAAAAGGAACTCATGAAACGGCGGCTGATTTTTCAGCGCGATCAACGGAGAGCCGTGACGATACTCTGAATTCTCGTCCGTTTGGTCTTCATCAACAAACAACGAGTAATCCTCTGTATCCAAACGCGGAACCGGGCGTGAGCCGGCACCTGCAAAGGCATCGATGTAAACCAAGCGAAACGGAGTATTTTTCAAGGCGGTTGTATAGGCACGCAAATAAGCCTCCAGCGCCTGAAGCTTCTTATCGGACCAATGTCCCCCGAATGACCTTGGTTCGTTGACCATCATGATACCCGTCATTAGGTGAATATTTGTCCATCTGTCAAGCATAGCGCCTCTCTCCATTTCGTGGGCCTCGCGCCTTTCGTGGGCAAAACCAAAACCGGCGACTTCGCGAAAATTCAGCCCGCGAAACACTACAAACACACTATAAAGGTGAAGCACCGGCGTCCCGATTTCCGGGGCGGCGGCAGCGTGGCGGCGGGCACCCCCGGTATGGCACCGCGCTTGCTGCGGCGGGGAGCGGTTTTCGTCGGAAGCCGTTGACAGGCGCGCGGTATGCGGAACGATTTCCGGCTTTCGGGGCGCAATCCCGGGTGCGCGCCCCCCTGCGGGTCCAGATTCCTTAACCATGTCCACAGCACTTCTCATAGCCATCTTTCTACCGTTTGCGGCGGCGTTTGTCCTGCCGTGGGCCGGAGCGCGCATGGGGCGGCGGGTGCACCTGCTGGCGATGCCGGTGCCGGTGATTTCCTGCGCCCTCATCGCATGGACGCTCGGCCAGCACGAGGCGGGCACGCAGGTGTATCTGGAGGTGTGGAGCTGGGTGCCCTCGCTGGGGCTCGACATGGTGCTGCTGGTGGACGGGCTGAGCCTCTTTTTCGGGCTCGTGGTGAGCGGGATGGGGGTGCTGATCTTCTGGTATGCGGGGGCCTACCTCGACGACCACTACGCGGAGCACAACCGGTTCTACAGCTACCTGCTCCTCTTCATGGGCGCGATGCTGGGGACGGCGTTCGGGGGCAACCTGCTCTTTCTTTTTATTTTCTGGGAGCTGACGGGGATCTCGTCGTTTCTGCTCATCGGCTTTTTGTACGGTACGAAGGAGGGCCAGAGCGGCTCACGCATGGCGCTGCTGACGACCGTCTTCACGGGACTCGTCCTCATGGCGGGGGTAGCGCTGCTGGGTTTGCAGGTGGGCAGCTGGCACATGCGCGACATCCTCGCGGCGGACCTCGGCGCGATGGACGCGGGGATGGCGGCGGGGCTGCTGCTGCTCTTTGCCATCGGGGCGTTCGGCAAGTCGGCACAGGCCCCCTTCCACTTCTGGTTGCCCAACGCGATGTCGGCCCCCACGCCGGTGAGCGCATACCTGCACTCGGCGACGATGGTGAAGCTCGGGGTGTTTCTGAGCGCGCGGATGTTTCCGGTGTTTGTGGAGCACGAACTGTGGGCCCCTGTCCTTGCCGGGGTCGGGTTCACGACGCTCCTGATCGGCAGTGTCTTCGCATTCTTCAGCCACAAACTGAAGGCGATCCTCGCCTACACGACGGTGGCGATGCTGGGGCTCTTCATCGGGTTTTACGGCATTGCCCTGACGACGGGGGCGCGGTTCGACTTCATGCACATCCTCAACCACACCGCCTACAAGGGGGCGCTCTTCATGGTGGTGGGGATCATCGACCACGCCACGCACCAGAAATACATCACGCAGGTGGGCGGGCTCTGGCGGAGGATGCCCCTCCTCGGGTTTATCACCATTGTGTGTGCCGCCTCCATGGCGGGGATCCCGCTGACGTCCGGCTTTATCAGCAAGGAGTACCTCCTCACCGAGCTGTACCGCTTTTACGAGTCGCCCGTCGGACTGCCCGGCTGGCTGCCGCTGGTCTTCTCCGTGGTGGCCTTTGCCTTCATGGCGGCGGTCGGCATCCGCTTGGTCTGGCACATCTTTTTCCGCCCCGAGACGAAGGAAGTCGCCGAACACTTCCACCACCCGGGGCTCATGATCCACCTGCCGCCGCTCGTTCTCGCCGTCGCCACGCTCACTTTCGGCATTTTCCCCGCCCTCTTCGGGCCGCTCCTCCAAGGCCTCGCCACCCCCGGGCTGCAGCAGGCGCTCGACCCGGAATACACCTTCAAGCTCTGGCACGGGATCAACGCCGAGTTCCTCACGAGCATGGCCATCCTCGCCCTCTCCCTCCCGATCTTCGGCGCGGCCCAGGCGCTGGGCTGGCGCTGGGACGGCATCCCGCGCTACCTCATGCTCGACCTTGCCTTCGAGAAGGGCGTCTACGCTCTGCCCAAGGGCGCGGCACGGGTCTCGCAACTGCTCCGCGCCGAGTCGCCGCTCGACTACATCCCGCTCATCGCCGTCACGCTCTCCGTGTTCACCGGCGGCTACCTGCTCCTCCACCTCGAAACGCTCCACCTCGCGGAAGCGGTCGCGGCCTTACCCGATACGTTCTATAAGCAGCATCTCTTTGTCGCCACGCTCATCACCCTCGCCTCTTTCGGCATCGTGCTCGCGCGCCGCTGGACGACGCAGCTGATCTTCCTCTCCACCGTCGGCTTCCTCATCACCGTCTACTTCGTACTCTACCAAGCGCCCGACCTCGCGCTGACCCAGATCCTCATCGAGACGGCGACGCTCATCCTCATCCTCCTCATCCTCGACCGCTTCCCCCGCTCCATCCAGCGCGGGCAGCGGACGATGAAGCGCAGCGGCGCGCGCAAGGCGCTCAACATCGGCGTCTCCTGCGCCGTGGGGGGGACAATGTTTCTCCTCACCTACGGCGCGATCCTGCGCAAGGAAGAGGACTACATCGGGCAGTTCTTCCTCGATAACACCGTCGACCTCGCCAAGGGCAGCAACGCCGTGAACACGATCCTCGTCGACTTCCGCGGCTTCGACACGCTCCTCGAAATCGCCGTGCTCCTCATCGCCATCCTCGGCGCGATGGGATTGATTATGCGTTACCGGCGCAATCCGGCAGAGCTGGAGGAGGCTGAATTCGCCGCCGGCGGCTTCTCCATGCGCGGCCACAGCGAAAAGGAGGAGAAATGACGACGCAGACCTCCATCATCTTCCAGCGGATCACGCTGATCGTCTTTTTCATAGCCAACCTTGTGGCGGTCTACCTGCTCCTGCGCGGGCACAATTTCCCCGGCGGCGGATTTATCGCCGGGGTGGCCACCGCCGTCTCCATCGTCCTCCTGAGTTTTGTCTCGGGCGTGGAGTCGCTCAGCCGCTTTTTCCGCGTCGACCCCATCCGTATCGCCACCGTCGGTCTCCTCATCGCGGTCCTCGCCGGCTGCCTCCCGCTCCTCGTCGGCAAGCCCTACCTCGAGACCTTCAACTGGAAGTGGTACGACGTGCCCGTCATCGGCGAATTCTACTTTGGCACGCCGCTCATCTTCGACGTCGGCGTCTACCTCGTCGTCGTGGGCGTGCTCGTGAAGATCGTCTTCACCCTCATGACGTCCACCTTCAACCTCGCCGAGGTCATGCGCAAGGAAGCCTCCCTCTACGCCTCGCCGCTGGAAGAACCCATCGAGGAGCACCCCGTCGTGGGGAGCGACATCTTCGACAAGGAAGCCGCCGCGGCGGCGGAGAACCGGCAGCGCGCGCAAGGGGCGGGCGAATCCAAGACTCCGCCCGAAACCGGCATGAAAACGACTGAAGCCCCCGCGCCGGAGCCGCCCCGCGCCGAAGACAAACCCGATTCCGAAAAACCGTAACCCTCTATCCGCCATGTTTCTCGTCAGCGCATTGCTCGTCGGCATCCTCTTCGCCGTATCGACCTACCTCATTCTCCAGGGGAGTTTCGTGCGGATCCTCTTCGGTTTTATCCTCATCGCCAACGCGGCCAACCTCGTCCTCCTCTCCATGACGGGCGATCCGCGCGGACGCGCCGCCCCGGTCGTTCTCGACGAAACCGTGCCCATGGCCGACCCGCTGCCCCAGGCGCTCATCCTCACTGCCATTGTCATCGGCTTTGCCGTCGCCGCCTACTTCGTTTTTCTCCTCTACCGTATCTTTCTCGACTGGAAAACGGACGACGCCCTCGCGCTCTTCGCGAAGAAGAAGCCGACGGACCTCTAACCTCGCCGATCCCGCTCCATGCAGGCCACCTTTCCACTTATTGTTCCGTTCCTGACCGCCATCTTCGGCGTGCTCGTGATCCGCTCGTCGGCGCGGCGCCGCATGATCTTCACGGCCTCCGCCGGGGCGCAGCTCGCCTACGCCGTGTGGATGCTGACCAATGTCTCGGCGAACGGTCCGACGGTCATGTTCCTCGGCGGCTGGTCCGCGCCCTTCGGCATCGCCATCGTCGTCGACCACATCGCCGCCATCATGGTGGTTCTTACCGCCCTCACCGCGCTTGCCTGCATCCTTTTCGGCTTCCTCGAAGTGAGCGTGCGCAACGAACACCCCCTGCGCCTGCCCCTCGTGCAGTTTCTCGTCCTCGGCATCAACCTCTCCGTCATGACGGGCGACCTCTTCAACCTCTTCGTCGCCTTCGAGGTCATGCTCCTCTCCTCCTACGCCCTCCTCACGCTCGAGGCGGACGACTGGGACGTGCGGCAAGCCTTCCCCTACCTCGCCATCAACCTCTTTGCCAGCGCCCTCCTCGTCGCCGTGTGCGGTTTTGCCTACGGGCTTTTCGGCACGCTCAATTTCGCGCAGATCGCCCAGCGCGCGCAGGAAATGGGGGGCGACCCGCTCCTCGTCGCCTTCGGCATGTTCGCCATGATCGTCTTCGGCATCAAGGCGGGCCTCTTTCCCCTCTACTACTGGCTGCCCAACGCCTACCCCATCATGCCCATCGCCCTCGCGGCGCTCTTCGGCGGCATGCTCACCAAGGTGGGTATCTACGTCCTCCTGCGGCTCTTCGGCACGCTCCTGCCGCACGACATGGACTACCTCTACACCACCCTCGCATGGCTCTCCGCGGGGACGATGTTCTTCGGCGTTCTCGGGGCCGCCTCGCGCACCTACATCCGCGGCATCCTTTCCTTCCACATCCTCAGTCAGGTCGGCTTCATGATGCTCGCCATCAGCCTCATGACCCCCTACGCCTTCGCCGCTGCCATTCTCTACATGGGGCACAACATCATTGTGAAGAGCAGCCTCTTTCTCGTCGGCGGCGCGACGATGGTCCTCAACCGCACCGACCGCCTCGACCGCACGGGCAACCTCTGGGAGCGCACCCCCGTCCTCGGGGTCACCTTTCTTCTTCTCGCCCTCTCCCTGTCCGGCATTCCGCCGCTCTCCGGCTTCTGGGGCAAATACATGATCGTCGTCGCCGGCTTCACGGCGGGCGAATACGTCCTCGTCGCCATCGCCATCATCACCGGCCTGCTCACCCTTTTCTCCATGCTCAAGATCTGGCTCGGCGCCTTCTGGCAGAAAAACGAGGCAACCCCCGTGCGAACCGACGACCGCGCGTGGGTGCCCATGACCGGCATCATCGCCGTCATGACGGTCATCTCCCTCGTCATCGGGCTCTTCCCCGAATACTTTATCCAACTTTGCATGACCGCCGCGCATGAACTCCTCGACAAGGAGAGCTACATCCAACTCGTTCTCGGGACCGCGCCATGAAGGAACTCATTGTCAACATCGTCCTCGCCATTATCTGGCTGTTCCTGAGCCGCGACCAGACCGTCATCGACCTCATGATCGGCTTTGTCGTGGGCTTCGCCGTCCTCGCCGTCTTCCAAAAGATCACCGGTTCGACCGATTACGTGCGCCGCGTCCTCGCCTTCGTGCGCTTCAGCCTCGTCTTTCTGCGCGAGTTCATCCTCTCCAACGTGCAGGTCGCTGTCTTCACCCTCACCGTGCCGCGCCGTCGCATGCACCCGCAGTTTATCACCATGGATGTCACGGGCATGACAGAGACCGAGATCGTCATCCTCGCCCAGTCCATCACCCTCACCCCCGGCACCACCGCCGTCGAAGTGAGTGACGACTGTACCTCCCTCCTCATCCACTTTCTCGACCCGGGCAAAGGCGAAGACAAAACCGCCGAAATCCGGAAAAACTTCAAAGAACCCATTATGTCCTTCATGCGCTGATGGAAACCGCCCTCGTCATAGGAAATTTCGCCGTCTTCTTCACCATCGTGCTCGGGCTCTACCGCATGATGCGCGGACCGACGGTCGTCGACCGTATCCTCGCCTTCGACACCGTCGCGATCAGCCTCATCGCCCTCGTCGTGCTCATGTCGATCCGCTGGAACACCGCCGTCTACCTCGAGCTGGTGCTCATCATCTCGCTCCTCGGCTTTGTCGGTACCGTCGCGCTCGTCTTCTACCTCCAGCGCACCCACAACGCCGAGAACCCCAACCCGGAGAACAAACCATGACCCTCGACGACACCCTTGTCGCCGCCCTCATCCTCCTCGGCTGCTTCGTCCTCCTCGTCGCCGCCATTGGTATCGTGCGCCTGCCCGACGTCTACTGCCGCAGCCACGCCCTCGGCAAAGGCATGACCCTCGGCATCAGCCTCCTCCTCCTCGCGCTCTGGCTGCACCTCGGCACCGACGCCGCCGGCATCAAAGTCCCGCTCGCCATCGGCTTCCTCTTCGCCACCATCCCCGTCGCCTCCCACCTCCTCTCCCGCGTCGCCTACCGCACCGGCATCCCGTTCTACAAACCCGGCGAAAAGGCTCCGAAGGACCACGACACCGCGTAGGCGCAACGGCGCGTGCCTGGCTCCCGACGCATTCATGACTTCCGTTTCCTGCCTCGTCCTCGTCGACGCACGCGGCACATGGCTTGCCACACAGCGGCCGCATGGAAAGGCACTCGGCGGTCTCTGGGAATTTCCCGGCGGGAAAGTCGAACAAGGCGAATCCCCGGAGGACGCGCTGCGCCGGGAATTGCGCGAAGAGCTGCACGTTCATGTCGGACCGCTCGAACCGCTCACACCGGTCACGTACGACTACGCCTTCGGCGCCATTGAATTGCTTCCCTTCCTCGCGCGCTGCGGGGAACGCCCGGCTCTCGTCCTCAACGAGCACATCCGCGCGCGCTGGCTCGACTCCGCCGCCGCCCAAGCCCTCCCGTGGGCACCCGCCGACCTCCCCGTCCTCCCCGAAGTCGCCGCCCGCCTCCCCGCCCCGCCCGAAGCAACGGCATAGCCGCAGTTCATCCTGTCAACGATTATTACCCCGGGTCAGCTAATTTGCATTATCTCGTCCCGTAGAAAAATGATTTGACAGCGCCGGGGCAGGCGGACCTCGATTTTTCCTCGGCTTGGGGGACAGGATGGCCAAGGCTGGGACGGGATGGTGGACACCGTCTCGGAAGAGCAGCGTTCCTACAACATGTCGCGGATTCGTTCGAAAGACACGAAACCGGAGATCCTTATTCGCTCGATGCTCCACGGGCTGGGCTACCGCTTCACCGTCAACGGGCCGAAGAACCGTCAACTTCCCGGCAAGCCCGACATCGTACTACCCAAGTACGGGACGGTCATTTTCGTGCACGGTTGCTTCTGGCACGGCCACGAGGGCTGCAAAGATTTTCGGCTGCCGAAAACGCGCACGGACTGGTGGCGGGCCAAAATCGACCGCAACCGCAGCCGCGACGCACGCAACCTCGCCGCCGTCCGCGCGCTCGGCTGGCGAGCCCTCGTCATTTGGAGCTGCGAGTTCAACACTGCCGCCAAACTCGAAGCCCTACGCGCCGGCCTGTCCGCGCGGATCGGGTTGCCCATGGAGACGGCGGAGGAACGGGCGGTCGCCGAACCCGCGGCACCCTACGGCAAGCGCCGCGCGAAGAACCGGTGAGTGCATGGCGCTGCGCGCTACGAAACGCGGGCGAAGCGCGCCGTGGACTGCGGTGGTCCTTCACCGCCTACGCCGCGCACTCGTCTACGCCAATGCGCTGCTCAGGGCCTTGAGCCTGTCGAGAGGCACGGCGCCACGCTCAATACCCGACAGCATCCACTCGTGCCAGACCGTCCAGCCGCCTAAGGCATAACCGGCCAAAATGGCGCTCCCGCAGGGACTCGAACCCCGATTCCAGCCTCCGGAGGGCCGTGTGTTATCCATTACACTACGGGAGCGACGGAAAAGAACGGACGACGCTGCGCCGCAGCATTGTGCGGGTCAACACCTTTCGCGCGGGGCGCGCAACGACTGACGGTTGACTTTCCGTTCGCGGTTTCAGACGCGCCGCTTGCATACAGGGGACTGTGCTCCAAGGGCGGCAATCGGCGGTTGTCGCCGTATAGACGCTGGACACGCGCAAACACACCCTCGCACACCGGATGCGGCTCAATCAGTAGTGCGGAGCATCGACAAGGCCGAAGCCGATGGCCGCGCGCGTGAGGCCGGCGACATTGTGCACACTGAGCTTCTGCATGATGTGGCTGCGGTGGACGTCGGCGGTGCGTGTGCTGATGTTGAGCTTGGCCGCAATCTCCTTCGTTGTGTGTCCTTCGGCAATTAGCTGGAGGATTTCGCGCTCGCGGGAGGTCAGCGCGTCGAGGCTGCCTTCACTCTCGGACGCCATGAGCAACTCCGGCATGCGCTTGATGACATCGGCACTGTAGAAACAGTTGCCCTCCGCGACCGCACGTAGCGCCTTGCGCATTTCGTCCAAACCGGCTGACTTCTCGAGGATACCATCGGCTTTGGTCATAAGCACTCGCTTGATCGAGCCGAGATTGAGAATCGCACTGAGGACGAGCGTTTTGATCTCAGGCCGGTCCTGTTTGAGGCGTTGGACAATTTCGATTCCGTTCAGGCCCGGCAACTTCACGTCACTGATCAAGATATCGGGCTTGATCTCCAAACACCTTTCCAAGCCTTCCGCACCGTCGCCGGAGGTGCCGATTACTTTAAGATCCTGCTCACCGCTGATGAGGTCGCAGAGTAAGTCGGACAAGAGCGTGTCGTCCTCGATTATAAATACCGTTTGCATTTCAAAAACACTTTAGAAAACTGACTGAGGAAACTCCCCACGAGGCAAGAAAAAGACCTTTATAGCCTAAAAAAGGATTACGCATCAAGCACAATCCTCTCAAAAAACCTCCGAAAGGAAACCGACATTCGGTTTAATTCAAGCACCAAAAGAGAACCGGTGCAGCAATTGACGCCGAATCGCACCGCCGATCCCCCCACTTCATGCCCCCTTCCGGGGCTGTGGACCGCACCGCTGGGCAGCACCCGGAGTACGGAACCGGTCATCGAATGGCTCCCCACTGCCGCATTGCGGTGCAGAAAGCCGACGAACCGGCGACATACGGCGTGGCGGGCGCTCTCTGGTGAAATGTCTTCAATGGAAAAACCGGTCCAGAGAGCGGATGAAACTCCAACCCGACCGCTCCCGCCAGCGCATAGGCCGCCGCAATGTCCCAGACCTTGACTTTGTAGTCGGCGCACCCGTCGAGGAGGCCAAGCGCGGTATACGCGAAATTGAGGGCACCGCTGCCTAGGCTTCGCACACGGTAGGCGGTAAGAAGCGGACGAAGTTCGTCGCAGCGTTCTTCCGGAAGCGGAAAGTGCAGCCCCACGACCCCCGTCCTCGTTTCAAACGAACGTTCGGGCGAAGGCACAACACGGCGCCCTCCGTCAAAAAGCCCGTGCCCCGGTCCACCTTCGATCAGGCGAGCGCGGGCAAAGTCGTGGATGAGACCGTATACAGGTTCGCCGAGCTTGAGCAATGCCAGGGAAATTCCGCAAAAGGGAATACCAAGGGCGTAATTATTCGTTCCGTCGATGGGATCGAGCACCCACGCGTAGCGCGCCTCCAGGGGCATGCTGTCGTCAAGGGGATTCGACTCCTCCGAGCAATAGTCATCGTCGGGAAACAGATTGCGGAGTTCTGCGAGGATACGCTCCGAGATAGCGAAATCGGCAAAGGTCACGCGCGTGTCGTCTTCCTTCCATTCGCTCGGAACCTGCCCGAACTGCCGGGCAAAAAACGCAACTTGATTCTTCACCGCCACGCGGGCGGCGTTCACTCGATGGCGGAGGGCCTTGTCCATGCCATCCCTTCCCTCAGCGCCGCCGCGAGCCGCGGCGAAGGCTGCTCCGCGGAGGTGCTGCCGGTGATTCCCCGGTTACTGTGGCCTCACGATACTCTTCCGGCTCCGGCTGCGTCGCTTCACGATTGTCAACGGGAGCCGACGTTTCCCCGCGCGGGCGTTCCGTCTGTTCCCAAACTGGCGCGGGCGACAGAGACGAAGGCATCGAATCCGGCGCAGTTGTACGACCCGCGGGACGCAGCGATGCATTCTCCCGCTCAAGCCGCTCCAAGTGGCTGCGCAGCCGCAGGTTCTCCGCTTCGCACACGGCAAGACTGTCCGCCATGCGAAAGGACTCGCCGCGCAAAAAATCGTTCTCCTGTTCCAGCAGAGCCGCAGCCGCGGTCTTTCCGGCAAGGCGCGTGCGCAGATCCGCCAGCTCGGAATCGCTCCGGAGCGCTGCCTCGCGCCCGGCCCGTTCCGCCCGCTCCCGCAGCGTCTCCTTCTCGTCCAGAAGATAGTCCACCATTCCCTCCAGCCCGCCGATGCGCTCCCTCAGTGCCGCAGTCTCGTCACGGAGGCGGTCGCGCTCAGCAATCAGTTCCTCGTTCTCCACACTCAAATCGGCTACCCACGCTTCCAGCAAACCGACCCGCTCCTCCAAATCGCCCGCCGGATCGCCGACGGAAAAATGAGACAGTGTCCCGGATACCTCACCAAAAACACCGTTAGATGCCTCCCAAACCGAAATGACAAAAAAACCGGTTTCCGCCTCTCCCCGGTTTGCCGTATCCAACGGCACCCAAAGCTCCACCCACCCCAGCGGGACCTCGCCGGTCACGGCATCGGCGTGCTGCACGGGAACACGCAGATATCTCCACGCCTCGTCGACAACGCCGGTCTCCGCCGGGGTGTCGGCCAATTGCGCACCCTCCCACTCGAGCAGATGATCACGGTCCAAGGTGTACTCGAACGCAAGCGGCGCTCCGGAAAGTTCAACCGGAGCCTCAAGCGCTCCGGAAAATGTCCAGCCCGGCCTCACACGGTCACCAAACGAAGCGTCTGCCGCACGCACGACGCCTTCGAATACATAAAAACCCGGCACGGCTCCATCCGCACACAGCACGCACGCGCCCCCGGCAAGAAATCCGGCTACCCGGCGAACCGCTCCGCTGCTAAGAAAAGACATAAAGCCGCTCATCAAGACGCGCCACCACCCTGCTGTCCATCGTTTTCCAAAAGCCTTGACAGCCCCTATTATCTCTGAGATTTTTAATTTATTATGGGAGATAAAAGGCTGAAGTCAGATGAAATCGCCGTCTATCATGTCTATACCCGCATTGTGCACAAGCGCC
>JAFIGH010000059.1 GCA_020831525.1 Opitutales bacterium | reverse complement strand
CTTCGCGCAAGTTTCATTTCATGTGGTTCACCAGGGCGCGCCCGGGATGTTGGCTTCTGTGAAAACGACAAGCTGTCTCCTAACGCTCCAGAAAATATACCGCGCCGGTGAGGTCGGGCGCGGGGGCCAGTTCGAGACGGTCGTCCGCGAGGGTGGCCGCCCGTGTGCCGAACCGCCCGGTGAGCCGCCAGCCGGCGCCGGCGCGCAGGGGAACAGTGCGGGTAGTAGGGCCGTCGGGCTGCGCAAAGGTGTGGGCCACGATGACAATGGACTTTCCGTCGGCGGCGGTGCGCACGACTTCCTGCGAACCGGTCGGGTAGCGGAAACTCGGGCCAAGGTCGCGGAGCAGGCGGCTGCGGCCGTCGCGCAAGGCAGGCACACAGCGGCGGTAGAGACGCTGAGCGGCGCAAGCGAGATCCCACGCGTCCGAAGACAAATCCTTGAGGTCGCCCGAGAGGCACATGCGCCCGAGAAAGGTGGCGGCAAGTGAGTAGGTAAGGCGCTGGAGCGAGTCGCCGGGGTTGAGCACGGCCCAGACCTGGTTTTGGCGCGGGAGGATAAGCCGGTGCAGATTGGCCGCGAGAACGGGGATTTCGAGCGTCTCATGGGCGTCGGAAAACGAGCCCATGGCACAGAGGGCCATCATCGAGGGCTCGAGGCGGTGGCCGCCTGAGGAGCAGTTTTCGATGATCAGATCCGGCAGTGCCTCGCGCAGGCGACGGAAGTAGGCTTGCGTGGCGAGCACTTGCTGACGAAGGCCTTCACCGGGGCTCTCCGCGCCGTCGCAGCCGACTCCGATGGTGTCGTTGTAGTCTACCTTCAAATACGCAAAGCCGTCGTCTCGTAGGCGCGCGAGCACCTTTTCGTCGAGGTAGGCGACGGCACCGGGGTGGCGCAAATCCCAAAACCGCCGGGGACCCACCGCAAGCGGGACGCCGTCGGCGGCGAGTTGCAGAGCGGTGCGTTCCCCGTAGGCGCGGGATCCGGGGTTGCACACTTCCATCTCGAACCAGAGGCCGGTAAGGAACCCGGCTTCACGCAAAGCGGCAGTGGTGGCACCGAGTCCGTCAGGAAAGGCGCGGCGGTTGACAATCCAGTCGCCGTTTTGCTGGAACTGGTTGCCGGGGCGTTCGGCCCAACCGTCGTCGATAACGATGATCCTGACTTCCGAACCGACAAGACGGCGTGCCGTCTCGACCACGTAGTCGTGCGAAGGATTGCCCCATGAGGAACACCATTCGTTGAACAATATGGGTAGGTCGTGCTCGATCGCGGGCTGCGCGGCGAGGGGCTTGGCCTGCAGGGAAACGAGCCGGTGGCAGAGGTCGTCCAAATCGCCCGCCGCCACAGCGAGGTGGGCGGCGGGCGAATCGAGGGATTCGCCGGGGCCAAGGGTCTTCCACCAGTGGCCGAACTCCCGGTCGGCGAGACCCCCCGAGAGATTGACGTCGTCATGGCGGCGGTAGATCTCCATCTGCCATGACCCGGCCCACGCGAGTTGGGCGCCCCAGAAGACACCGGCACCCCTGTCTTCGAGGGCGACGAAGGGAAACCATCCGCGCACTGGCATGGTGCCGACTTGGCCGAAGCGTTCGCTCTGGTGGCTGTGCCCCGCCCACGAGCGTTCGAGGTGCAGATCCTCCAGAAGTTGGTTTTCGTGGCGGCCTTCGGAACTCCAAGTAGAGCGGAAACGATGGGCGTGCAGGCGCCCGGGGGCGTCGTCACGGGCGAATGGGGTGAGGTCGTTGAGGCAGAAACTGGAGAGCATCTCCACGGTGACCGGTTTGTCTCCGGTGTTGCGGAGCACGGTGGTGACGACTATGGCGAGGTCGCCCGGAGCCCATGTCAGCCGATGGGTGACGGCAAAACCGGGACCGGCGAGATGCGTATCGATGCGCATCTCGCCGCCGTCGCTCCGCACGACTTCCTGGCGGTCGAAGATGAGCGCCTCCACCGAGGGACCGTTGCGCAGCGTTCGGCCGAGGCCGAAGCCGTGTCCGGCTCCGTCGCCCCGCAGTTTCACTTGCACGAGCGAGTCCGCCTTGCGAGCCATTACAGCGGGCCACTTGCGGGACTGCCCGGTGTGCGCGACGGGGGTATCGACGGAGGCCCTCGCCTCCACCGTGGCGTCGAGACAAGTGGACGGCAGGAGGTGGAAGGTCACGCGTCGGGTGGCCGCATCGAGGCGGTAGCGGGCGACAAAATCGCCCATGGCGAAGTCGGCGACGGGATGCGCGGAGGAGAGTTTCATTGGACAAGGAAACTAGGGATAGAACGGCGCGCGAGGGAACTTCATTTTCATAGATAGGCGGCCCCGTCGTCCCTGCGGGCGCCGATGCGCGCACGCATGCGCTGGACGCGCGCGCGGTAATCTTCGACCGCTTGGCCGAAACCGCTGCGCACACGTGCATGAGGCGACGGCGAGCTGTGATCAAAGCGTCCGTGCTCGTCGGGCACGCCTGAGACTTCGAGGAAAAAGCGGCACAAGAGGTCGCGCCAGCGTTCGGCGTGGTCGGCCTGGAGAGCAAGCTTTTCGTATACATGGGCCCAGCGTTCGAGGTCGATCAACCCATGCAAGCCCCGCCAGGTTTCGCGGAAGGCCCGCACCTCCTCCACACCTGCGTAGCACCCGTCGTAGATCGACTGAATCAGCGTGCGCTCGTCGGGCATACTGTGATGCCACGGAAGGTGATGAAAATAGAGCAGGTGCCGCGCCGGACAGCGGGCCGGATCGGCGAAGATGTCCGCGTGCCCGCGCGGGAACAGCGCCGTGTACCCGCTTCCGGTTTTCTGGGTGCGGTCGCGACCGAGACCGTCCTCCGTGATGCCCGCCGTCGCCCGGTTGCTCCATGGATCGGGATCGAAGTGGTGCACATTCTCGTAGAGAAAGCCAAGGCCGTACGGGCTCATGTAGCGCGCGCAAGTGTCGTAGGATCGGTCGAGGAGCGAGGCGACCGTTTCGGCAGCCTTTTTCCTGAAAAGCAGGTGCGCGTATTCGCGACTGATCGTTTCCGGCGTCAGAGCGGAATCCCATGCGAGGCGACCGTGGGCGTAGAGGCCCGCCCCCGAGAGCAGGTGCCCGAACCAATTGCGGGCACTGTTCGTGTTGGCCACGGCTGTGACGGCGCCGGGCAGGCCTCGACCGGTGCGCCCCGCCACAATGTCGGCGATCCGCCCTCCCCCGCTCTCCGGGGCCATGTCGAAATTCAGCACGTGCGCCAGATACGGACCCTCCCACGCGAGGTGAACGTCATATCCCGTGTATTCATGGGCAAGGTCGAACTCGAGGCAGAGCCGTGTACGCGGCATCTTGCCGAAGAGCGCATGGGGCGGCTCCCAAATCTGAAAGTCTGTCGCCGAGCGCTTGATCTGTAGGATGACGTTGTCGTCGAACTGCCCGTCAAGCTGCATGAACTCGTAGCTGGCGTGATTGGCGCGGTCCTGCGCCGCGCGCTCGTGCGGCGTGCGTTTCGAAATATCGCGGCCGTAGACAAAGGCGCGCCAAAAGAGTGTCCCGCCGAAAGGTGCCAGCGCCCGCGCGATGCAGCGCGAGCCTTCGATATGGCTACGCCCATAATCGCCCGGTCCCGGACGGCCCTCGCTGTCCGCCTTCACGACAAAGCCACCGAAGTCGGGAATGGCCGCGTAGATCTCCGCCACTTTGTCCCGCCACCATTGCAGAACACGATCATCCAGCGGATCCGCCGTAGGGAGCCCGCCCAAATCCACCGGCGAGGCGAAATCCACGCTCAGGTAAAAACGCACGCCCCACGCGCGGAAGATCCCCGCGAGTGCCTGCAAGCCCGGCAGCATGGACGGCGAGAGGATCTCCGGCGTCGCATTGACATTGTTGATACAGAGACCGTTCAACCCCAGCGAAGCGAGCATACGGGCGTAATCGCGGTAGCGCGGATTGGGCCGCGAAAGGTCGGTCCAGTCGAAAATGGTTTTACCTCCCCACACCCGCTCGATGCTTCCCATGACCGGGTCCTCCACGGGATTGTCCCAGTGGTTGAGCATGCGCAGCGGGATGGCCGGAGAAGACTCCTCCTCCAGCGAAGCCGGATCCGTGCCGAGGGAAAGCGCCCGCAAGGCTGCACAGGTTCCGTAGAGGAGTCCGCGCCCGGATCCCCCGACAATGTTCAGGCTCCCGTCGTGAAAGAGCCGGTACCCCTCCTCCTGAAGCACCGTATCGACGGCAAAGCGCACCCCCGCCTCATCCTCCCCGCCGGGAAGCAACGCGGCCGTCTCACCCAGAAAACCATCCATGGCCCGCGCCCACTCCGACAGCGCGGACGCCACACAGGGACCGTCCACCCGGCAGGAAACACAGCGAAGCGAGGCCATAGCCGCCCGCCGGCCCGCATCCTCGACCAGCGGGTAACGCAGCCAGGCCTCGTAACCCGATTCGTCGGACGGAAATTCCTGAAAACTCATTGTCGTCGGATAGCCGATACCGTGCTCGCCGCAACCTCAAGCACCCCCGATGGTTCCATGTGTCATCGCTTCGGCCGCCCCACGGCAGGCCCCCGGATTTTGCCGGAAACGCCCTTTGAAGGACCGGTGAAAATGCGCGAGATCCCCGTCGCCCGCCTCGAAGGCAATCGACCGCACGAAGAGTTCAGTTTTCTGCAGGAGCCGCGCTGGGTAGTCGCTCTCTCCGAAACCGACCGCCTTTATCCCTAGATTCATTTCCGCGTGAACATACCGGCTTCGATTCTCCTCCACAGCGATCCCGAAGTCCGCGCGGGGGCGGCATGCCATGCCCTCAATCTCGCGAAAAACCGCCAAAATACCTCTGTGGGGTGCGGCGGCGTTCCCTGCGAGACCGATCAGCAGATCGTCTTTCACCACAAATCCATCATCGACTCATGACACAACCCGCTATCCTCACCACCAACGTTGGTTCCTACTCGCCCATTGACTGGCTCGCCGCCCTCCCGAGCGAACAAGCCGTTCTCGACGCTACCGCCGTTGTGATCTACACGCAGCAGCGCCTTGGCATCGACTTGCCGACCGACGGCGAACTCTACCCCTTCGATGTCAACCACCCCGATACCAACGGCATGATCGAGTATTTTGTTTCGCGTATCGGCGGGATCGATACCCGCGTGGGCATGAGCGACGGGCGCGCCTTCCGGGCAAAGAAGGAGATGGGCTTCCGCCGCAAGCCCGCCGGCGTCGTGCGGGGACCCCTCGGCGAGAGCGATTTCGACCTCCACGAAGCCCAGAATCCCCTATCGCGCTTTTGCTTGAGTGCGGCATGCGCTTTCGCAGACACTCCATGCGATGCGCGTCCTACTTCTCAGCGGCTACCACTCGGCTAGCCACCGGTATTGGTGCGAGGGGCTGACGACCGCACTTTCCGATGTCAAGTGGACGCTCAAGACCCAACCAGCGCGGCACTTCAGCTGGCGCATCCGCGCCTCCGGTTGGCTCTGGGCACTGGTGGACGACCCCGATCTCACCCGCACCGACTACGATCTCGTCATCGCCACAAGCCTGACCGGTGTCGTGGCACTCAAAGCCATCTGTCCCGCCCTCCGCACCGCACCGCTTTGGGTTTATTTCCACGAAAATCAATTCGCTCATCCACTCGGCGACGCACAGAGCGAAGTGCACCGGGTCGGCTGGCAGTTCCAGAGCCTGCAGAACGCCTTCTGCGCCGACTGGATCAGCTTTAACACCGATTACAACCGCGATACCTTCCTCGAAGGCGCCGCCGCGCTGCTCAACCGCGTTCCGGAGCGTCTGCCGGGGGATCCCTTGAACCGAATGACCGCCCGCTCGGATGTTCTCCCCGTCCCCCTTACGGATGAGTTCCGGACATTTCGGGACGCCCCCAAAGACCCGTCGCTCATCGTGTGGAACCACCGCTGGGAATGGGACAAACAACCGGAACGTTTCCTCGCCGCTCTCCGCCGCCTGAGCCGCGACGGGGTTTCATTCCGGCTGGCCATGATGGGATGCGGCGGCGGCAGGAACGGGGCATTCGCCGAAGATGCGGCGGCATTGGCCAAACACATCGTCCATTGGGGAGAGGCTGACGCCGCCACCTACCGACGGTGGATCCGCGAAGCCGCAATCGGTGTTTCGACCGCAATCCACGACTTTCAAGGACTCGCCATGCTTGAACTTGCCCAAAGCGGGGCCACCGTAGTTGTGCCCAAGCGCCTCGCCTACCCCGAATGCCTACCCCGTGCGCGCTTCTACGAAGGCTCCGCGACGGACGCCGCCAAAGACAGCGCCGATCTCGAAAGAGCCCTGCGGGCTTCGCTGACAGCCGGAGTCTCCGCTAAAGCATGCCCGGCAGGCGTTCCCGGGTGGAATGAGTGGGGCCGGAGATACCGATTGCGGATGGAATCGACCACTGCGCTTCGCTAAGCCCCGCGGCGCGTCCGCGCGCCCTCGCCATACAACAACTTCCGCTACCCCTGTGCGGAGATCCTCGGCGATTGTCGTACAATATTTTACGCCGTTTGTCGTCTACCCGTTCATGAATGAAGGACGAGGATTCCTGCGGTCAGAACCAGCACGGCAACCGCCGGCAGCGATTTGATCGGCGGGTCGCCTACCTTCAGGTGCATTGCAAGCGCTCCAAGCATGAGAACGGCAATGATCGCCGCTGCCGGGACTACCAATACCGGAAGCCAAATAGATTATCACCGGAGTGAGCTTTTACGGTCGTATGGAAGCATTTATCTACATTTCACAAGCGCTCACTGGTCTGGCCTTCCTCGCCTACGGCACCGCTTGTCTTTGTTTCGGCGGAATGAAAGCGGAGTTTGAGCGCTATGGGCTCGCTCCCTTCCGACCCTGGACTGGATTCTTGGAAACTCTCGGGGGTATGGGCCTCTGGCTTGGGCTTTACTTTCCCCTCCTCACGCTCACCGCTTCAGTCGGCCTCGCTTTTGTCATGGTCATGGGTATCTTCGTCAGGTGGCGACTGCGCGACATCTGGATGCAAATGGCCCCGGCAGCCGTCCCCGGCGCTGTCAATTGCCTGCTCTTTCTTCACACCCTGACAAAGGGTTTTTGAGGTAAAGCGGTTTCGAAGGACTTCAGGCCCGCCAGCCAGCCGCGGTCGATGCCGGGATCCCAAATCCCTCATCAATAAGCAAGAAACACGTTTGCACCCACGGGACAACTCCATGGATTGCCGGTGTCCGTCGCCAACCGCAAAATCGAAGCCCTCGCCAAAGGCCGCTGAGCAGCTACCCGCCGCCCGTCGCGGAAGGGCCTTCGGCGCGGCGCAGCGGACCGACCCTGAAGGGCCGGCGGTCTTGCCGCGCATCGATCTGCAACCGTCCCACAGCGGACCACGTGAAGCCCGGAGGAAGGGTCTCGAACCCGCCGAGACTGAGTCCGATCACGCCCTCGCGCCATGTGCATGTCGCCGTGTGGACCGTCGCCGTGCGTGTCCGTTCGTGTAGTTGGATAATCACCTCACTCTCTTGTGGACGGCCCGACCAGCCGAGGATCAGGCGGGCGTCACCGGCCAGCGCGTGGAGCGCCTCCGGAGGAAAGTGCAGGAGCACGGCAATCACTTCGTCGCTCGTCGGGCGCGCGGGCACGACCACCCACGGCTGGTCCGCCGAGGAGGGGGCGGAGGCTTCGGCCTCGTTGGAGAAATGCCGCGCCCCGCCGAGTTCCCATCGCCAGCCGAGGCCGAACGAAATGAATTTCCTCGTTTGCTTCGGGTTTGTTCCGGGGGGCATTTCAGTAACTGATTCGATAACTTGAATCGGACTGCTCACTCCCAAACCGTTTGCTTGAACCTCACTGGCAAAGGCAAGAACCCGGCGGTCACGGGGCGGTGCGCCGCGGAGCCAGCAACGGCACATGGACGGGCCCTCCACTTCCGCCCACCAGTCCGTCCGGCCAGCTACTCCATTCTCATTCTCAAGGAGCACACCGTCCGCGGAAAGGCACGGCGCCTCAGGCAGGGTCGGCCCGTCAAGAAGGTAACGCCGCATCCATGCTTTGGCCAACAAAGTCTGCGATGCCGTCAACGAGTGATCCACATTCGGTGCGTAGTGGCGCGCGAACGGAACACGCAGGGACGCAAGGAGGGATTCCGCAACGAGCGTATCGCCGAAAAAATCGTTCGTGCCGTTCAGGTAGCACACGGGCGCCTCGATACGCGGACCCAGCGCGGCGGGTTCCCAACACCGTTCCCAGTAGGCCCGCACCTCCGGGGCGTGCGCGGCGACGGTACGCCCTTCCGCGAAGAGTCCGCCGCAAGCAAACGCAGGCACCAACGCGCGAACGCGATCATCGTATGCCGCGAGCAACCATGCCAAATACCCACCCCAGCTGATGCCCGTGACGCCGAGTCGCCCCCCATCAACCCCCGGACAACGCGCCAGCCAATGCAAGCAAACGGAGGCGGCCTGCACCGCCACCGGAAGCATTGCGGCGGCGAGTGAGGGCGTGGCCGAAAACTGCGCCACAACGCCCGCCGGAAAGCGACTCGTGCGCTCGGGAGGACGTCCCCCCACTCCGTCGATCTGCCAGTCGAAGCTGGCCGCTGCATAGCCTTCGTCCGTCCACACAGCCAAATCACCCGGATGTATCGTCTGCGCCCCGCCCACAATATGCAGCACCGCCGCGCCGTTGGCCTCAACCTCCGGATAACTCCGACGCGCAAAGAGCGATACCGGTCGTCCCAGCCAATCGCTAAAGACGAGGCGTGCCTCCTCCGAAAAGTTTTCCGCCCGGTCTTCCCGGACGACAGCTGCATCCTCGACATCATATTCCGGCACCCATGGGGTCGGCGGCCATGGGAACTGGAACGGCGGCTTTGCTTCCGGTTTCATGATCCTGCCATCCGGTCGGTGAAGTCGAGAAAACGGACCCAGTCCTCGGAGAGGAGGTCGTGCTTGCCCGGACGGATGTGGTAGCCCAAGGGGCCGGTAAGGGAACCGCCGACATCGGGCATCTCCCGCGGCAGATCGGAACGAATCCCGAGCAGTTGCCAAACCGGTTCGGCATGGAGCAGCGCGAGGAACTCGCCTTTGGGATCGGCCCAGAGATCCTCTGCCGCACTGGCGACATAGAGCGGGCGCGGGGCGATGAGGGCGAGGAGTTGGTGCTGATCAAAAGGAAGGTCGGACTCCCGCTCGTTGAATGACTTCGACCGGTCGTTGAGCCAGTGGGGGAAGTTGGTGTTGATGTCGACGAGGCGCTCGCCGAAACGGCGGCGGTGCAGGGCGGCGCCGACGCAGCCGGAATTATTCGAAATGGTGGCGGCGAAACGGGTGTCGGTGGCACCCGCCCAGAGGGCCGCCTTGCCCATGCGGGAATGGCCGAGGGCGATGACGCGGGCACCGTCGACGGCGGGCTCGCTTTCCTCCATGTAGTCCAGAATTCGCGACAGGCCCCATGACCATGCGGCGATGGTGCCCCAGCGCTCCTCCGGGGGCGCGGTGTGGTCCGTTTCGCCGAAAAGCCCGTGCACGCCGTCTTTGCAGCCGTCTTCGTGGTCGGGGTCGACATCGCCAGCATAGACAGTGGCGAGGGCGTAACCGCGCGCGATGATTTCCTCCGCCGGCCAACGGTGGGCGCGCAACCCGCGCGAATCCTCCGTGGCCCGGTTATCGGTCACGCGCAGGGCCTCGTTGTTGGGCGACCAATTTCCGTGCAGGCGGATACGGGGATCGGCGTGCGAGGTGTGGTTGCCGAAGAAATTCAGTCCGACAAACGCCGGGACGGGCTGCGCGGCCGCATTCGGAAGAAACAAAAGCAGCCCGAGGGTGCGGGACTTGTCACCGTGCGTGAGGACGACCTCCACCTGCTTCATTGTCGCCGCACCGTCCAGAGCGTCGCTGTCCTCGGACACGACTTTCCCTTTCACGCTGACCGGGACCGGGGGCGCAAACCCGTATTGGCGGGCGGAGAGGATCTCCAGCAGCTCCGCGCGGCGGGCCGACCACTGCCCGGCTTCGGCCACGGGCGTGCCGTCCTCCATTACCAGCGGGTCCGGCAAGGTATAGGCCGGCACCTGCGATTCCTCGTGTCGGGTCGGTTCCATCTTTTGCAGTTGAGCCGTGGCGATGAACGGAAGCAAGAGCAGAAGGATTCTCTGAAATGTATGGCGACGGCGCATTCGGAAGGGCGTTTTCAGGTGATTACGGAGCCGACGCCGCCGTACCCGACGACAAGGGTCGAGGCTTGAAGGGCAACCAACACGCCGAGGCCCGCTGCCGCGAAAAGAAAGGTCTTGGTGTTCATTGATTCTGGTTTCCGGGATTTTGGGTGGAAACTTTCTTTCTACCCAACGTATATCGTTCAAATTTCGAATTTCCCATTCGTTTCTTATCCGCAAGCAGCAAGAGAAATATTATCGGACTCATTAATAACGCAACATGCGGTAAGGAATAAAAAAAAGTTTCTAATGCTTTTCCCATGCAAGTTTCTCGATACGAAAAAAGCTAAGACCGCAGACAGCAATGTAGAAGCTACAAGCACGACTCCGAAGATTCTCCCGCCATGATTCTCATGCCCAAAAAACCTCCAGAAAGAGATCCACTGCAGAACAATGGATATTGTGTAGAATAAAAACAAGTTTTTCATTACTACCATCGGGCCTTTCGACGCGCTTCCGAACGGAGGAGGCTTAAAAAGAAAACCCGACCGGGCACCCTGCCTGGCCGGGGGTAAACCATACCCTCCCAAACGTATTCAAAAAATCAGGCCCACACGCGCCGACGCACAAGGACAAAGCCAATGGCGAGCAAACCGAAGAGCGCCGCGTAGGTCGAGGGCTCGGGAATGGCGGTCAGCTGGATATCGGTGACATAGAAACCCATGCCGCTCATCGCGCTGCCCGCGCGGACATTGTCAAACCAAATGCCCATACCAATCACGTTTGTGAGGTCAGGATTCGACGCGCCCCCAACGACTGATATCGACGTCGCCGGATCATAGGTGAACCAATTGGTCGAAGTCGGATCGGCCAGGGCGACCAGCTCCACGCCGTTGGCTTGGCCTGAAGACAGTTCGGTCGAGCTGCTCGCAAAGAAACCCGCATCGGTTTCAATGACAAAGCGAACGAAAGACGGATTGCCCCCCGTGCGGCGAACGCGGAACGACAGTTTCGTATCCGCGCTCAATCTCACACCGCCGGGAAGCGTGCTGAAATCCGAGAAATCCTCCTGCTTGAAAAACACCAATCCATAGTGGTGTTTGTCTGCGCCGGCCATGGTCGATCCCGTGGCAATTCCGATCCAGTCGCTCGTCAGGGGAATGTTTGCGAAGAAGAGATCATTAAAGATCGCCCAATCGGAAATGGGCGCGGCCGAGGAATCGCTCGTCGCCACCGCGCCGTAGAAGGTCGGGCCGGTGTAGCCCGCCGCAGGCGAAATCGGCACCCCGCTGTCGAAGGCCGTGCCCGCGCCCCCGAGGGGTTGGTTCGCCGAAACATAGCCGGTGCCGCTGTACCCGACGACAAGCGTCGAGGCTTGAAGCGAAACAAGCAGGCCGAGGCCCGCTGCCGCGAAGAGAGAGGTCTTGGTATTCATTGATTCTGGATTCCGGGTTTTGGGTGAAACATGCAGTAACCGTAAGAGCCAAGCAGACCGGCCCGCGCACTCAAGAGAACAGAGATGTTCCATGTGCCATGAGCATAGACGGCATGAACGGCTTGGACGGTGCCCGCCTTGTCCACGGGCTTCCGGGCGGAGAGACGTAAAAAAAGCCCCGGCCGGGCACCCCTGCCCGGCCGGGGGTAAACCATAACCCCCTAAACGTATTCAAAAGATCAGGCCCGCACACGTCGGCGCACAAGGACAAAGCCGATGGCGAGCAAACCGAAGAGAGCGGCGTAGGTCGTGGGCTCGGGGATGGCGGTGATTTCAATTCCGGTCATGTGCCAGCCGAGTCCAGCCGCGGAATTGGAAGCACGCTCGTTTTCAAACCAAACACCGACTCCGATGATGCTGGAGAAATCCACCGTAGCGGAAGCGCCTTGCTGGTGGGTGGTCGTGTTCAATGCAAACCAATCAAGTGACGTTGGGTCTGAAATACTGAGAAAATGTCCGTTCGTGAAGTTCGGATCGAAACCGGTACCAGAGAATTGATCATATGTCGTGATCCCACCCACGTAAAAGTCACTCTCAGATGTTTGCACAACAAATCCGAAACGGCTGGGGTTCCCCGAGCTACGTTGAACGGCGACTTGCATCGAGCTGGTGTCGTCCATCGTGACACCGCCCGGGTTGGTGGAGTAGTTAAGAAAGTCGCTTTGCTGAAACAAAACCACGCCACGGTGGAATTTTGTTCCGGCGCCGTCCGTGGTTGAACCGGTCTCTGCCGATATCCAGTCCAGCGCAGGCATACCAACACCGCCCCGGGCGACACTATTCGAGATGAACCAGCTATCCACCGTCGTATTCGTCGGGACAACACCACCGTAGAAGGTTTGACCGGTGTAGCCGCTGGCCGGGCTAATCGCATCGGAATAATCGGGAGTAGGATTGCCGCCGAGACCTTGATTTTCGGAGACCATTCCACTGCCGCCGAAGCTAGCGATAATGGTCGCGTTGGCCGTAGCCAACAGGCAGCAGCCCGCGAAGAATGAGAGGAGCGTTTTATTCATGATGGATTTGGGTTGAAGAAGTTGGGCGTGGAGAGAACCCACATTGTCGGGGCGAGCAGACGGCACTTTACCTTGACCTTCAACCCACGCATTGTGTTCCATGTGTCATGGCAAAAGTGGGCGCGGCGAACATGCGGGAAGTGGCGGCGGCGGCGGGGGTTTCGCACATAACGGTGTCGCGGGTGCTGCGGAACGATCCGCGGGTGGCGGCGGCGACGCGGGAGCGGGTTCTGGCGAAGGGGCGGGAGCTGGGTTACGCGGCGAATCCGCTCGTGAGCGCGTATGCCGCGCACATCCGGCGGCGCACGGGAGAAGCGCCCGCGTGCAACCTTGCGTGGCTGACGGCGACGCCGGAGCACCACGCGGCGGGCTACTTTCCGTGGGTGCGGCCCTATCTGGAAGGCGCGCGGGCGCGGGCGGCGGCGCAAGGATTCCCGCTCGCCACGGACATCGAGACGCATGGAGCGCGGATGGAGACAGTGGAGCGCATCCTCCGCGCGCGGGGCATCCGCGGCATCATCGTCCCCAACATCCACTACTACGGCCCGGAACTCACAGCTTCGCCGCACTGGGCGGCGGTGAGCCTCGGCAACTCCGCCGGCGGCAAGCCCATCCATACGGTGCGGCCGAATGCCTTTGAGAACGTGCGGATTGCCTTCGACCATCTGCTGGCCACGGGCCGCCAACGGATCGGTTTTTGCGAGAACCGCTACATGGCGGTGCAGGGGCGCGGCCTGCATGAAGGCGGGTACCTCTACCAGCAGCGCCGGTTGAATACACGCGACCGCCTGCCCCCGCTGACGGACCTCCATGTCGAACCGCGCAGGGCGGAATGCCTCGAACGGTTCCGCAAATGGTATGAACGCCATCGACCGGAGGCCATCCTCACGACCTTTTTCCAAGTTGCGGACTGGCTCCGGGAGCTGGGCCTGCGGGTTCCGCGCGACGTCGCCCTCACCCACCTCGCCATCGCGGAAGAGAACTCGCCCATGGCGGGCGTCAACGTGGGGGCGCGGGAGCTGGGCTCGGCGGCGGTGGACCTCCTCGCCGCCCACATTCTGCGCAACGAATACGGCCCGCCCGCCAACCCCAAGCACATGAGCATCACGGGCTATTGGCAGGACGGGCGGACCGTGTAGGCGGGGCCTCGCTGTGTGCGAGCCGGAACCTGTCCATGGTGGACGGGGCAGGTGCGCGGTTTCAAACGGAGCACGGACATTCTTGTCCGTGGCGGAAAGGGCACGGGTTCGACGAATACGAAGCGGAGATGGACGGAGGCAAAACCCGTGCTTCGTTAGGCGAAGCGTGCACCGCCACCGGCATCCGGGGTTGGCCGACGGGGCTTTCCAGCCGGGGGCTCAGGGCGCGTCTTCGATCATGAGCCGAAGAAAAGCGGGGATATCCGGCTCGATGGCGCGGAGGCCACGGACCGTCACGGACTCCATGCCGTCGCCCTCATCGAAGGGCGTTTCGTGCAAGACCACGGCGGCGGCGCCAGAGGTCCACGCTGCCAAATCATCGCTGTGCTCGACACTATACCGGAGTCCCTCGGCTTCATAGAGTGCACCCGGTTGGTCCGTTCCGCCAACGAGACGCCGAAAGGAGAGGGTTGGGTAGACGCTTCCATTGAGTGCGATGGTGTCGAACTCGGGACGCTGGCCGCTGCCGGGCTGGAGGGGCTGGCCCCCGAGGGCACGTTCGAGGCGATTGGCAAGGCCGTCATTGTCGGGGTCGGCCCGGTCGGCGGCGTCCCCGGCGTTTGCGGTGGTGCCGAAATGGGTGCGACGCCAGTGTTCGGCCTCGGAAAGAACGCTGCCGCGGTAGAGCGCCAAAACAGGCGGACGAAGCCCCGCGCTGTTCGCGTAAGTCCGTTTGTGGACGACATCGACGCCCATGAGGTCGCGGGTCTCCCCGTCACGGGTTTCCCGCACGAGGATTTCGTAATGATCCCGCGCCCAGCCCATGTGTCCGGCAATGATGATGCTCATGGAGGCATCGATGATCTCAAATCCGGGCGAATCGAAATCATCCACGTCGAGGGGCATGGCCGTTCCCCCGAGGATTTCCGTGCGCCCGCCATTGAGGGTCTGCACGTAGGTGCCGTCTTCCTCGTTTTTGATGCCGAGGATCCAGAGATCGCCGCCATCGTTGCGAACCTTGAGGTCCTTCTGCTCGGTGTTGAGCTGGCGCGCCCAGACCGTTTGCCCTCCGAAGTCGAACTGTGGAATCGCTTCGGGCAGCGGCTGCGGCTCGTTCGACCAGTAGCGGCTGCTCGTGCCGCCCACGTTCTCCATGAAGAGGCGGCCGGCGCCGGTGTTCACGTAGGTCTGGCCGGCGAGGACGAGGACGTCGCGCAACACGAGGTCGCGGTTGCTCTCGTTGCGGATGAAGGGCGTGGCGCGGAGGGGTCCGCCGGGGTGGCCGGTCAGTTGCTCGATAATGAGAAGGCGGTCGCCGTCGACAATGCGCCAGACAGGCTGGGTTTGAATGGCGGCTTGGCGCGGAAGGATGGAGGCAAAGCAGCCGACGATGCGCTCGACGTGTTCGGAAATGACCACGCCAGTATCGAAGCGGTAGAGGCAGGGATGAAAGTAGAGCGTGCGTTTACCGGCATTGACCCCGCCGGGAGCCATGGAGTCGATGGCGGCCTGAACGCCGAGGGCATCGTTGTTGAAATCGTCTCCGGGCGTGGCCCCGAAGTCGACGACATTGACCCAGTCGACCGGATCGTCACGGGGGGGTTCCGGGGCGTCGGCAATGGGCAGGCGAAGGCTGTGGCGAACGTTCGTATCAAAAAGTCCTTCGGCGGTGCCGTAATGCCATTCGCTCATGTTGGCCTGGGCGATGAGACCGACCGCGCGGTCGTCGATGACGCCCGCGTAGCCTTCGGTGACGACGTTGCGCACGTAGAGAAAGCCGTTGTTGAAGAGCGCCGCGCCCGTACCCGGACCCTCCATGATCTGCGCGTCGATGAGGACGACAAAGGCATCGGCGTGGTCGTTGCGCAGAGCCGGTCCGCCGAGATTTTCCGTGCGCAGGCGGTGGATGGCAAAGCTGTGACGGCGGTTGAAGATGCCGCCTTCGCGGGCCTCACGGATGACCAGGTCCTCGATCGTCGTGGCGTAATGGGGATCGTTTTCCGTGCGCAGGGCCCAGTCAAAGCCAATGACTTCGACGTGCTTGAAGAGCTGGGGACCGGGAATGGCGCTGAGGAGAATGCCATACCGCCCTGCCCTTTCGGGGTCGCTGGAGCGCACGCGCACATGGCGGAGGCCGCCGACATTATTGGCGCAAAAATCCAGTCCGATGGCCCCGGCATTGCCCGCGCCCACGTCAATCGTGAGATCCTTCAGGTGCGTCTGAAAGGCGACATACTGCCATCCCCCGACGTCATTGGCCTCGTTGAAATCGATGAACACCTGCGGCTCGGCCGGATCGCCGAAACCCGCCGCATCGTCGTCGAGCTGAAGGATCGTGCCGTCCCGGCTTTGCCCCTGAAAGACCACGCCCCGGCCCGAACCCCCGTCGGGCTGGTTGTGCGTATCAACGACGAGCCCGCCGGAGAGCCGGTACGTCCCGTCGGGGAAGTAAATGATGGGCCGCTCGAGCATGCTCCCGGGATGATCGTCGAGCACCTGCTGGAGAATGGCGCGGTTGTCGGCGGTGCCCGTGGGGTCGGCAAAATACGGAGCCGCCGTCACATCGATGACCACGCCCGCCGGGTAGCGGACCCCCGCCGTCAATGAGAAGGCGGGAAGAAGAAAAACGAAGGCAAGGAGGACAGCGGAACGGTTCATGGCAAAGGGAATCAAGTTGAGGATGAAGCGTTCGCTCTCATTCGATACGGTCGACCTAATGCCAACCGCTTGTGGAATTCCAAACCAGGGGAAGCGTGAATCAGTCTGCGTCCACGGCGATCCGGTAGAAGAGCCGCTCACCATTGCCTGGAAGCGTGGCCATCATCTCGATCAACGCACCCGTGCCGGAGACGGAAGCGCCGGTGTTGTTCCATGAATCGGGTGCAAGCGTGGCCGACTGCTGCAAGCGGTAGGTAAGTCCGGAAACGGATGGAAAGCTAAGGCTGAGCCCATCATCCTGCCGCAACGCTGTGACGCGTTCGGGAGCGACCACCTCGATGAGTTCGTCGATACGCAGACGGAGCATGGGGGTGGCATCGCCGGGTTGCGAAATGCCGGAGTCCGGGCGGTCGTCTGTCTCCATCGTGAGCATGTTGATCTGTTCGCCGTAGCTCGTTTCCGGGTCCGTGGCAATGAGAAGTCCGTAGTTGGGCAGGTCGCCGTTCACCCAGTCGCGCACGAGGCTGGTGATATCCCAGGTGAGTTCCCCGTAGAGGTTGGGCCGGGTGGCACCCTCCGGCGGCGGATCTTGGTTCCAGCCGTGCACAAAGGTGGTCATGGCGCGCGGCGCGGCCTCGTAATTGCCCGCGCGGAAGTTCCCCGCATCGGCCGTGGCGAGGGCGAAGTTTGTCGGCACAGAACCGTCCCAGTTCAGAAGGCTTCCGGATGTCGAGTTGGCGAGCCAGCGGTTGAGGGAATTGGCGCCTTCCGTGAGGAGCGCGTGCACGACCAGATTGGTGATCCCGTCGCCTTCGTGGTGGGCAAACTCGGGCGGTGTCGTCGCCCCGTTGCCGATGAAAACATTGCGGTCAGCGGCGAAGCCGTGGGCCATGACATCAAGGGTCGCGGAGAAGCCCGGATCGTTCACCATCTCGGGCGTGACTTCGGAGAGGTCGAATTTCACTACCGGACCAAAGCGCTCAAAGAAGCGTCGGTAGATTTCCTCGGAGGCATTGGGCGCGCTTCCCGAGTTGCCCGCCCACATCTGTTTGTTGGCGGACTGGTCGGAGTTCACGACGCCGTTCCAGAAATCAATGGTGGTGTCAAAGGTCGCGGGGAGATCGAGCGATTCACCGTGCAGCGGCGAAAGGGCAAGAGCCGAAAAAATGAAAAGGGAAGGAGTTTTCATGGGCGGGGATGTATGAGGGTGTTGTCGGCGGGAGTGGGAAAAAGGGGTCGGCATCCATACAGGCGGACGCCGACCCCCGGAAAATGCGGACTGCGTCCTTAGCGGCGCAGGCGGCGTCGAAGCATCACACCGGCGATCGCAAACAGGCCGAAGATGGCGGCGTAGGTGGAGGGCTCGGGGATGGCTGTGAGTTCCATCGAGCTGCCGACAAAGGCGACGCGGTCGCCTATACTGTTGGCGCTCAGGATAGCGGAGAGGTCCGGCGTCCATGCACTGATGCCGATCATTACCCGGCTGTTGTCATCCGACAGAGGAAGGCCGGCGAAAACACTCGTCATATCCACGGAGAAGGAGGTGCTCTCGGCATACGGATTGCCCGCGAAGACCAAGGGGCCGGCTACGGCGTAGTTGTCCGCTGCACTCGCGCCATCGCCCAGGTTGAAGGCGGCATGACGACGGAAGTTGTTGCTATCGCCGTAGGGCGCGTCCGTTGCGCTGCCAACGGCGTTCACGCTCGCGGAAATCGGAGCCCAATCGACATTGCCGGTCGACTTAACGTCCACGCCGCCAAAGCCGTCGTCCACACCGAAGAGGCTCATACCGCTGAAAATCACCGGGGCACCGCCGGCGACAGCGGTCCGAAAGGCGGCCGTCGTGTCGAAACCGATGATGAGGGAGAAGTTGAAGTTGTTTCCTGGGTTGTCACCGACAATGGCATCTCCCGTATCGTTGAGGTTCTCAACGCCGGAAATATTGCCACCCCCAAGGTGTTCAGGACCATTGTTTGACATAATGCGCCCGGATGCGCCTGGGTTGAGCGGAAGGTTGATGACCTGTCCGGTGAGCGAGGCCGCCGTGCCCAAGGCAAGGGCGGTGACAAGGAGTGATTTTATATTTCTCATGGGTTCCTGGAGTTTCAGTGCTTTTGATTATTGTTATTGGATTCTGATATCCGGCTCCGGGACAAATGCCGGAGCAACGGCGATAAAGATCACACCCTGCCGCGTCCACCCGGTCAAGGCGGCGCACCGGGCATTTAGTTTAAGATAAACTAACCGCGCAAAAGATAACGCAAAACCAACCATTCGGGCCCCGCTTGCCGCAGAACATCGATCCCGGACAACACCCGGCAATGACCACCGAACCGCCGTGCCCCCGTCGACTGACTAAAGCCCGCCGGACCGGATCACCTCGTGCCGTTGAACTCGTGGACGGCTTCTATCATGGCAACGACATTCTCTATCGGGGAAAGCGCCTGCACGTTGTGGATGGCGTTGAAGACAAACCCGCCGCCCGGAGCGAAGATTTCGCACCGCTGAAGAACCTCCTTGCGCACCTGCGCGGGCGTGCCAAAAGGCAAGGTCTCCTGAGTGTTTATGCCGCCGCCCCAGAAAGTGATGCGGTCGCCGTACTCTTCTTTGAGGAGGCGCGGATCCATCCCGGCGGCAGAGCACTGCACCGGGTTGAGAATATCGAAGCCCGAATCAATGAACGTCTCAATCAAGGGCTCGACAGCCCCGCAGGAGTGCTTGAATGTGCGCCAGTCCGTGTTGGCGTGGATCCAGTCGTTGATTTTCTTGTAGCGCGGCAGCCAGATTTCACGCACCGACGGCACGCCGCAGAAAAGCGATGCCTGGGTGCCGAAGTCGGTGCCGCAGACGACCACAATGTCGATCACGTCGCCCGCGATGTCGTGGAGGCGGGCCATGTTCTGCAGCGCGATGTCGGTCTGACGGTCGAAGAGTTCCATGACAAAATCCGGCTCGCTCGCCACCGTCATGTACCAGTCGGCCACGCCGCGTACTCCCTTCGGGTACTTGAGGAAGGGTGCGGGAACAAGGGCAATGTCGCCGAGGCAGGTGCCGTTGAGGTGTACGCTGATGGCATGCCCGCAACCGCGGCAGCGCTCCGCCTCGGCTTTCCAATAAGCCGCTTCCGCCTCCTCCATGAGTCCGAACTCCTCGAGATTGTCCTCCACGCGGAGATTGTCCTCGTTGAAATCCGCATCCTTGCGCTCGATTGTGTCGAAAAAGTAGCCGGTCCTCGGCATGTGACCACTGGCCGGCGCGCTCCTGTCGCCCTTGGGATAGATGTAGGTGTCGCCGCCGGCGCCGGTCGTGACTTGAAAGTGTTCGGAAACCAGAACCTCTTGGCCCCATGGGGTTTTCCACGGCTTCCAGTTCTCATTCGGGAACCCGAATATCGTGCGCTGAGGAAGAATCGGCCGCACGTCCAGTCCCATGGCGTCGAGGAGGTCATCTTCGATCTCCCCGAGCATTTGGTAGGGCTCGCAGACGCGGACAGGCCGCGGCTCCAATCCATAATGCCGCCGAAGCCCCTCGACCACACTGCAATGGACGCCGGTGATAAAGGAACTGCCGAAATCCATCGGCAGCCGATCCGGTTCGCGGTGACCGACGGCGGCATGGACACGTTCTTTGCTATTCATGATGTTTTCCTTTGGTGCGTTCGGGTTCTGCTTTACGCACTCCCCGGGAAAGCGAGACGCAACAGTCTTGCTTTTTCGGAAGTTACGCTGGATAAGCAAATCTTAACACTTCAACCTCCTTTTGTCTTCTTGCGGATTGTCCGCTTCTTTTCATATTTTGCTCAGATGCTGGAAAACCTGAAACTGAGTCCCGGCTACGACGGCTTTCTCTTTCTCGCCGAGTCCGTGCGCAATCCTCCGGTATTGCGACCCCACCACCATGTGGAGCTGGAGATAAACCTTGTTGTGCAGGGAACCATCACTTACGTGGCCGACGGCCGTCGCTACACCTTCGGACAACGCACGCTCCTCTGGTTTTTTCCGGCGCAGGAACACCAGCTTGTCGACCGCACGCCGGACGCACGCTACTACGTGGCCGTCTTCAAGCCCGCCCTCATCAGGCGATCCTGCCGGGGCTCGGCTTACGCGGGTTTAAAACGACAGAGCCATCCGGACGGTGTGCTCAACACCGTCCTCGAGCCGGAGTCCTACGATCTCATGAAGAAGACGATGGACGCCCTCATGGAAGGTTCGCTCGATCCCGACATCCTCAACCGTGAGGCTGGCTACGGCTACCAATCGAATTTTGTCTATCGCCACGCCGACCCCGACGGTCTCAACGCCGGCCTGCACCACCTCCTGCTCCTGAGCTGGCGATCACGGGAAAGCGGCCGCGTACTGAGCCGACCGGTTGCCCTGCACCCGTGCGTGCGGCGGGCACTCGCGCACCTCGCCGCCGAGGCCGATCCGGTAGATCTCCCTACCCTCGCCCGCGCCTGTGGTGTGAGCCCCGCCTACCTCAGCCGGCTCTTCGCGCGCCAGATGGGACAGCCCCTCAGCCAATACCGCAACGCCCTCCGTCTCGGCCGCTTCTGGGAGGCCATGGCCCGACCCGACCGACCGACCGTGACGGAGGCCGTCTACGCCGCCGGATTCGGAAGCTACGCACAGTTCTACAAAGTCTATCGCCAGGCCTACGGCTCCGGCCCGCGCGCTAGCGTGCGGGCGGGCGTCAAGGAAACCAACTGATCAAAAGTCGACCTTGACCGGATAGTTCCGCCAACGCACATCGTCGGTCAAAGCGATGGCGTCGGCCTTGATCGCTTGGGCATTGATAAAGCGCTTGCCCGCCGGCGTCTGCCGCAGCAGCTTGGAAAGCTCCGTCTTGGCCGCAACGGCGCCGATCTGGATAGGCTTCCCTTCAGTCGGCGGCCCTTTCAGAACCGCTAGACTGTTCAACTGGTTGGTTTCGTCAAGCCGCATCCGCCATCGGGCATCACGCGTAGGCATCCGCTGCGAACTCGCGTTCGCCATCCGAGCCCTTATGGCCAAGGGTGAGGCATCAAATGGCGCGAGTGATTCCGCCGCCTTTCCACGAAACCGTGACCGGCGTATCCACAAGGTCGAGCGCATTCGCACCCGCCCGCTAGGCCGGGCGCCGGGCCTTTTTCTGTGCGCGCTTGCGGGTTGTGCCCTCTTCAGGAGCGGCTTCGCCCGCCGTCCCGCGGTCGATCCATGTGCCCTCGATCATCATCGTTTTGGGATTTTCGGGAACGCCGCGTTCATTGCGGATGATGTGGGCGGTGAGGATGTCAGCCGCCGCGGAACCGATGACTTCCGCACCCTGCACGATTCCACTAAGGCTTCCGAAGTCGGCCGACGCCGAGACCGCCCCGACATCCTCCGGGATGCGCAGTCCGCTTTCCTTCTGGAAAGCCTCGATCAGCCAGTCCTCCGTCACGATGATGACATCCGGTTTGAACTCATTGTACCAGCGCACCATCTCCGCGGGATCATTGGCAACCGGAAGCGGCGGCAGCCAAGAACTGCCCATCCGGTCCGCAAGAAAAGAATAATAAGCTCCAAACCATGCGAAATTGTCCCGCCCGAGACTGTTCTTGCAGGAAGCCAAACCAGGCCGACGATAGCCCATTTCCCATACATGTGTAAGCACCCGGATCATATTGCTGTAGTGGTGCGGGATTACCTTGTTTAGCTCGGGCTCATGAAAGCGCTCCTCCGTACAGATGAGCGCAACCGCGTTCCAATCCATTTCAAAGTTCTTCAATTCCGTCGGAAAGGGCGGGAGGATGACACCCTCAATCCCGCGGGATACAAGGATGGACGAGATCCGGCGCGGACTCAATCGCGGCTCGAAGATCCGGAACCGGCTGAGCTGATAACCCAGTTTGCCCAGCCGCTCCTCACAGGCGGAGATCATCGCGTTTGTGTAGGGATCGGCTGTAAACGCCTTGCGGTCCTCAAACAGGTCCAGCACCGCGACGAATGAGCGCGTCTCGATCTTCTGGCTCATGCGGATGCGGCTCATGAGTTTGACGAGGTCCGGGTCGGGCACATAACCCAACTCCTCGGCCGCCGCATGGATCAGGGCCCGTGTGCTTTCCCGGATCTTCGGGTGGTTGCGCAGGGCATAGGATACGGTCATAACCGAGTAGCCCGTTTTGCGGGCGATATCGACAAGCGAGACGCGGGTTTTTGCCATTGGATGAATACGTTACACCGATTCGGCTCTCCGGCGAGCCGAAAGCGATTACAAAGCGTCGTTACCGCGGTATTCGAACCACGGAAATGTGGCGGGCGCAACGCAGGCGCGGCCGTTGCCGGTGGCATAGGGGCCGAGGACGACGCCCGTCCATCCGGTGGCCAGTTCGGTGGAGAGGAAACGCAGGGGGCACCGGTCGACGACGGCGAGAGCGCCTTCATCGGTTCCGGCAAGAAAGGTGTAGGAAGAATAATCGCCTCTGACGCCGAGGACGGCCTCCTCCGCAGGCCACCGTTTGCGCGTGGTCTCCACGGAAAGGTCGAGGAGGCGGCGGCGCGTGACCAGCCATAGACCGTCGGCCTCACGCCGGAGGCAGATTTCGATGTGAAATTGGTTACTCTGGAGGATCGTGAGGCCGGCTTCCTCGCCGGGTGCATCGGGAGCAAAACACACCTGTGTGCGCGCGCAAAAGTGGTGGTCTGTCTGCCGTCGCCCAACGAAAGCGGGCGAACCCGCGGCATCAAGATTTTCGGCGGTGCCCTGCAGAATGAGTCCGCCGGAGGGGACAAAGCACACCGCTCCGTCCCGCGGCGGAGTACGCAGGAAAGTCCATTCGGGTCCGAACGAACCGTCGCGGAATTGCTCGCGGTCGGGCGGCTCCGGCCACGGGTGCGGCGGAAGCGAGGGCGCCCGCATCTGCAACTCGACGGGATTCCCGCCGTTGACCACGGGCCAGCCGTCGCGCCATTCCACGGGGGCGAGAAAAGTCTCCCGCCCCATAACATGAAAATTGTATCCGAATTTCGGGTTGTGCCGGGTGCCGAGAAAGACCATCCACCATGATCCGTCGAATGCCTCGACAAGATCACCGTGGCCGGTGTAGCGGATGGCATGGGGAACCAGATGCCGGTGGGTAAGGATGGGGTTCCACGGGCAGCCGGCGAATGGTCCCCAGGGCGAGCGGCTGCGCCCGACCGTGACCATGTGCCCGTAGCCCGTTCCGCCCTCGGCGCACACAAGGTAGTACCAGCCGTTGATCTTGTAGAGGTGAGGACCTTCCGCGTCCGACGAAGCAAAGGGACCGGCGATGCGCCGGACGGGATGCCGGAGCCTCCCGGTGCCAAGGTCGATCTCCGCCTGCACGATCACGCCGCATTCACGGCGCGTGTAGTAGACACGCCCGTCGTCGTCGAAGAAGAGTGAGGGGTCGAAGCAACCCCGGTCCACAAACACGGGTTCCGACCACGGACCGGAGGGGTCCTCCGCCGTGACAAAGAAATTACCCGTGCCGCCGACATCGGTCGTGATCAGGTAGAAGCGGCCGGCATGCTGACGCAGCGTCGGCGCAAAGATGCCCTGGGAGCAGGGCCTTCCGGCCAAATCCAACTGCGAGCGCCGCGTGAGGGCATGGCTGATCGACCGCCAGTGTACCAAATCACGACTATGGAAGAGCGGAACACCGGGAAAATACTCGAACGAGCTGACCGCGAGGTAATAGTCCTCTCCCACCCGGCAGATGGATGGATCCGGATGAAAGCCGGGAAGCACCGGATTGGTGAAGAACCGTTGCCCGGTCTCACCATCCGGCCTTACCACAGTGCCATCCCGGGCAACTGCCTTTTCGTCGACTACAGGAGTTTCAGCCACAGAGTGGGTGCTTGAGTGCCATCAGGAAGCGTTAAGGAGACCGCCGGATGCGCGGACCACGAAGGGGGTCTCCGCCCAACCGGATGCGGATGTCGCGCCAGAATTTTCTCATCGAATGACAAAGGCCCACGCTCCGTCGGTTTCCACATGCGCGGCAGGCAAATACATCCAGCCTTCGAGCGAAAGGACATATACAAAATCGCCCATGGGATGAATCCAGCCAAGGAAGTCGCCCGTATCGACCCAACCCGACTCCTCGATTTCGAATCCGGCCCAGGTATCCGGATCGGGATCAACCGGGTCGCCCGGATCGCCCTCTTGAATGACCACCTCCCAATACGCGCCCGAAAGAACCGTCCCCTCGCGGGTGAGCCAAGCCGGATTGTTCGCCACATCACGCTGATCTTCCATCGATTCGGGGAAGAAAACGATGCCCCATGGCGTCGTCGCCGTCATCGTGCCCGCATCAATCGCAGCATGGATAGCCGCCGTGAGGTCGATTCTCAGGTTGTAGGCCATCTGGGAACGTTCTGTGACCGGATCCGCCTCGGCGGCATTAAAATTCGCGCGCAAGGGGGTCGTTTCTTCCGGAGCAAAGCTCGTGACTTTCACAGAGTCCGGATAGTTCCACGGCCATGTGTTGGCAAAAGTCGGGAACTGTCCTTCCGGAATCGTCATGCCCGGCACGAGCCAGACCGAAACGGTCACACCGGGATCGACCGGAAAGTCCGCGTCGCGCTCGTGCCAGAGCACGTCACCGCGGAGCGTTACACTGCCGGCGGCATCGAGCATGCCATGAAGATCGGCGAGTTCCGCACCGAAGAGCGTATCGCCCTCTGCGCGCGGACCGGCAAAGCGGATGAAACTATACCAGATACCCTGCGGATTCACGCCGACGTTATTGGCCCAGTTGAATCCCGTGCCGTTAGTCCATTGGTTGAAACTCTGCCCGTCAAGCAGGGTGTTTGTGCGCAGGCGACCGGAGTCAAAACGCGGGTGGATTTGAATGACTTCCTCTGCCGCGAGCGTCAAGACGGAGGCCGCGCCGAAGGATAAAAGAAGGAGTGCTTTAATGGATTTCATGCTTGGCGGTACAAGGTGCGGCAATCAGCGGATGGGAAACGCCCACGCCCCGTCGGCGTCGACATGGGTCTCGGGCAAAAACATCCAGCCTTCAATATCAGAGACAAAAACATAGTTTCCGAGGGGATACACCCAGCCCAGAAACGCGCCGGTATCGACCCATCCGCTCTCCTCAATCGCAAACCCGGCCCAAGTTACCGGCGGCGGATCGTCACCCTCCTCGAAAACGATTTCCCAGAAGCCTCCGTGAAGGACCGTCTGGCGCCGGTCGATCCACTGCGGGTTGTTCGGCACATCGAGTTGGTCCTCCATCTCCTCGGGGAAGAAAACAATTCCCCACGGAGTCGACGCCGACATCAACCCGTCGGCAATGGCGCTCTTCACGGCGCCGGTGAGATCGATTTGGAGGTGATACTCCATCTTGTCCCGTGTATCGACGGGATCGAATTCGGCATCGTCCCAACTGGCCCTCAGGGGAATCATATCCTCGACAAGAATCGTTTCGACCTTGATGCGGTTGGCGTAGTTCCACGGCCAGGTGTTGCCAAAGCCGGGCAAGCTCCCCTCGGCGATGTCCATCCCCGGGATGAGCCACACGGAGACGTCAACCCCCGCCTCTCCGGGAAAGTCCGGATTGATCTCCAGCCAGTTGACATCGCCGCGGAGGGTGATGGAACCCGCGGCATCGAGACGCTCGAACCACTCGGAGAGTTCGAGACCGAACCACTCTGTGCCTTCCTGCCGCCGACCGGAGAAGCGGATGAAGCTATACCAAATGCCGCGGCTTTCGTTCCAGCCGACGTTATTGGCGCGGGAGGAACCGGTGCCGTTAGACCACTGCTGGAAGTCCGTCGTGGACAGGTCATTCGTGGCCACCCGTCCGGAGTCGAACGCCGGATGGATGCGGACAACCTCCTCGGCGGAGGCTGTCGATGCGGTCAATAAACTGAGGGCAAGTAGACATGTCGGATATTTCATTGTATCAATGGGTTGGTGTTCGTGATGAAGGGAGTTGTTAGAAGCGGCTCTTGATGGTGAGGTAGACGATGCGCGGGTCCTGGGGCATGCCGCCCGGATGGACGTACCTGCGGTTGGCAAGATTGCGGCCGTTGAGCTGGATGGTGTGCTCAAACCGGTCGCGGCTGCGGAAGGTATAGGCGATCATCCCGTCAAAGAGAATCTGCGAGCCCAGAAGAATCTGCTTTTCCACGGCGTCGTCCGTTCCGACAAAGCTGGCCGCGGCCGGATTCTCCGTGCGGAGTTGGAAAGCACCGTAACGCTTGTCCAACCAATTGAATCCGCCCCCGATGGAAAGCCCGTCAAGGCGACCGTCGCCGAATGTGTATTTGGTCCAGAGGCCGATCTGGTGCTCAGGCACGGAGATGGAAGGTATGTTCGTCGGAACAGCGTTGCCCTCGCGGATTTCGACGACATTCTGGTTGAGAATCTCGACCGAATCGAGGAAGGCGTAGGTGAAGACCCACTGCCAGTTGTCCGTCGGACGGAAAAACAACTCGGTTTCAAAACCTTCCACACGGCGCCCGTTGTTCTGGTTGCCGACAATCGCGGTCTGCTGGTTGCCGCTGTCGTCGAAAGCGCCGGGCACAGCGAAGGAGAAGGACTTGGGCACGCCGCTCAGTTCGACGCGGAAGAACGCGAACGATCCGGAGAGGCGGTCGTCAAAGAGGTCGAATTTCGCGCCCACCTCATATCCCGTACCGCTGATCGGCCTAAGCGGGTCCGGATCGGTGAAGACGCGCTCGCCCGGTGGTCTTTCCAGCTCGGCTGCGATTGCGCTGTCGGACTTGATACGGTTGACAAACCCATTTTGTGGGCGGAAGGACTCGCTGTAGGAGGCGTAGAGATTGATCTGCTCGTTGAGGCGATAAGACGTGCCCAACTGGATCGTCGTTTCCTCCGAGGTGTTCAGCGGTAGGCCGGGGCGCTCCACACGCTGGGATTCCTCTTTGTCGTAGCGAATACCCGCGAGAATGAGCAGCCGGTCATCGAGAAAGCGGCTGAGGTTGGAGATAAAGGCGGAGTAGTTCTTGCGGTCCTGGAAGTTCTGCGGCTCAAGGGGGCGGTTGAGATCGATCTCAAAGCGACCGGGGACGAGGAACGTCGAACCGGTGATCGGATTGAAGGGATCGTCCGCCACCGCATCGGCGATTTCCGGATTGACGATATTGCTTCCGCCGCCCGTCGCCACGGAACCGCGGAAGTTGTCATTCATATGTTCAAGGCCGATAAACGTCTGGTTCTCGACATGGCCAAGGTTCCACCGTCCGGTGATCTCAAGTTGCCCGGTGAAATCAAAATTACGCCGCTTGAAGTGGTTCCATGAATAGCCCGCGGCCTTGTCGCCGGAAAGGCCGAGCGCCCAAATATCGCCCCATGCCGAGCGCCGCACGATGTTGTGGTGCACAACATAGAGGCGCGAAGCCCACGCTTCACCGAGTTGCTGCCGCACCTCGAGCGAGACCGTGTGCTGGTCAACATTGTTGAAGGCGTTGGCCGGCACGAAGTTGTTGCGGCGGCCCCAGAACTCGGCGTAGCTGTCCCAAAAGCGGTTGCCCTGCGACGAGGCGGAATAGAACTCATACGGCTGCCCTGTGCCCGCGTCGGTAAAGGTCACGGGCGGATTCAGCGTATAGCTGTCGCGCGGGTCCTGCCCGGCGAGGACGCGCACCCCGAGGTTCTGCACCGGTTCGGTGAAGCCCCCCACCAGATCCTCGAAGATCTCACGCCACTGTGTGTTGTACTCGGGAAGCGGCGATGTATTGAAAGAGTTTTGATTGAGGTAGTCCCATTGCACGGTGACCGTCGTGCGTCGGAACGGTTTGTATTGAAGGAGCCCCGACCAGAAGGAGCGCTCGTCCTCGGTGTTCTCGCGCCAGCCTCCGTCGCGCTTGTAGGAAGCGTCAAACCGGTAAAGGACCTGGTGCCGACTGTCGTCGCGCCCCGCGTAGAGGGGGCCGGTGTGGTTGATCTGCGCACGGTAGTGATCGTAGCTGCCCCACGTGAGTTGCACATCCGTGCGGAACTCTTCAAGCGGGCGCATCGTGAGGTAGTTGACGATCCCGCCCGGCTCCACCTGGCCGTAGAGAAGGGACATCGGTCCCTTCACGACCTCGACCCGCTCGACGTTGGTCATGTCCTGGCTGTAGAGCTGGTTGATTCCGTTGCGCTTGGAGCGAAGCGTGCGCAAGCCGCGAATGTAGAAACCGCCCGTTTCCTCGGCGGTGCTGGAAGCCCCTTGAGTGACGCCGGCGGTGAAGCGCACGGAGTCTTCAAGAGTGAGCGAATAGGTATCCTCCAGAAACTCCCGCGTGAGGGAGGTGATCGTCAGTGGAACTTCGCGGATGATGGCATTGAAGCGGGTGGCCGAGAGTGTGTTGCGCACTTGATAACCGCGCACTTCGCCCCCCGAGACCGTAAACGGATCGAGTACATAGACATCGTCATCATCCACCTGAGCATGCAGGGCACCGCAGAGGAGAAAAGCGGTCGTGGCGACGGTAATGGCCCCGCCATGAAGGCGTCGTGAAAGAGAGTTCAATGGAATCATCTGCAACATGTAGGCGACTAAGTATTGAGGTATCGGTTTTGCGGGCTCACGGAAGCCACTCGCCGGAGGAGGTATCATAAAAGTTAGAGGTGTTGCCGCTTCCGTGAGCATAGAGCCAGGTGTCGGAATCGTTTGCGTAGAACCATGGATAGAGGTCGCGGCGGGTCCAAAGCCATCCGAAGCCCTCCGTCCACATCCACGCGCTCGCGAGCGTTCCCGTCGGCACATGAAAATAGCGGCCGAGGTCCGCCGACCATGCCCAGTCGCCCGCTAGGAGCGTGTAGCGGCCGAGGTCGGGGTGATAGACTTCATCCGCGGCATAGCCAACAAAGCCGTCCCAGAAGGAGAGGCCCGTTGTCGCGCCTTCCACAACGAGCGCCGGGCGGTGTCCTTGCGACACCGTCGCATCGGGCGAATACCACTCTACGTAGTTGTTTTCGCCGTCGTCGTTGGGGATGGAACGCAGTTGCAGCCCGAGAAATGTCTCTTCGTTCCCAATGCTCAGGCGGAGGGGCTCGGCCACATCGAAAGCGTGGGTTTGGTCGAGCGTGAAGACATCCGCATCCGCTGTCGCGACCGGTTTCGCGGCACGGGCGAAATCCTGTGCATTGACGACGCCAAACGCCGGACCGCGCACATGATACACATCCACATCGAGCGGATTGACGAGGGCGCGCGGCGTGACCTCAAATTGGGCCGCACGGATAGCGTCTTCCGCCCCGCGCAGGCGGTATATGTCCAATTCCATGTGGATACGCACTTCCGTGTCCTGCGCTTGTCCGCTCGCCGCCTCGTCACCCGTGCGCAGGAGAAGGGCCTCGATAGCGGCGTTGCCCTGACCGTTACGCGGGGCGCGGTCGTCGATGCGGCGGAACTGCCCGCGCATGGGCTGAAGGACAACGCTTTCGCCCAAGGTCACGGTAAGGGGGAACACCTCGAAAGTCTCGTGCAGCCCGTTGCGCACGCGCACACCGAGTTCGTAATCCCCTACCCGGCTGAAATGAGCGCGTGCGGAGGGCGCGGCCGGATCGTCGAAGGCCACCTCGCCCGGACCGCTCACACGGGACCAGTGCACGGAGGGAACCCCGGGACCGTTGCCTTCGACCTCGGCCAAAAGGAGAGCACCGTCCTGAAGATCGCCCACACGTGTGTGGAAAACGGATACATCCGGTGCGGAACTCGCCGGATCGTCGGCATAACGGCTCGTGTATAGGGGCATGAGCGCCCCGGCGGCCCCCGGCCCCGCCCGGCTCAGGGTGTCGCGGTGCACCACCATCGGATCCGTTGTCGGCAGGCGGCGGCGTTCGCCCTCGCGGTATTCATCGCTGATAAAACGGTGACGGAAATTCCAGTTCGGGGGCCCGTTGACTTCCACCGCCCGCTCCAGCGCGGACACAGTGATCTGCGCATCCTCGACGACAAAGATGGCCGTATCGAAGGGCTCAAGCTCCTCCCCGTGGCTCACGTTCATGACGCCGCCGAGGAGTTCAAAGCGTGCCTGGTCGTAGGCGTAGATCATCGGGCCCTGCTTCTCGCCGAATTTCGCCCCGAACATCCAGAAGTCGCCCCCGCTCATGACGAGCATGGGCAAGGCCATCTCGGGGTTGAACTGGAAGGCCCAAGACTGCTGGTCGTGGATTACCCAGCTCGCGAGGTCCGGGCGAAACTGCTGCCCGCCGGGAACGTTGCACACGTTGTAGACGAAGAGCCGCCCGGTCGACGGGTCGTTGCGATAGACGCCACCCGAAATCCAGAAGATATCCTTCAGGATCAGGTCCGCATTGGAGCGGTTGTGGATGAAATACTCGCGCAGGTTCTGCTGCCAGTTGCCCCAGATCTGCTCGATAATGACAGCCGGGTGATCGCTCACACCGAGTTCGAAGACCGGCTTGCCGCTGCCCGTGAGCGGAAAGGTCAGATTGATCTGTGCGTAGTTACTCGCGATACGCTTCACCGACGGACCGATGCGGATCGTGTCGCTCACCGTGAAAGGTCCGGGCTTGAGAAAGATCGTCTCCGCGCCGGACTCCATCGCTTCACGCAGGTATTCGGTGTGGTCGCTGCGCCCGGCCGGATCGAGTACCAACCAATCCTCCGGAGCATCCCACTCCACCTCCGGAAACTCCGGTTCATCAAGCCAAAGAAAATCCTCCGGCGCATCCTCCCACACCTTGTAGGCCGGTCCGTTGCGGAAGGAACCGTCCACGCCGGTGCTCTCGACCACGGTTCCGTTGTCGTCGAGCAAATACGCGTAGCCTTCCTGCGTGACGTGGCGCAGGTAAATGAAATCTCCCGTCGTGATGAGCGCCGGCCCGTCTGCCGTCTCCCCCTCCGGTGTACGCAGATCCGCGTTCATGATGACGATATTGCCGTCGCGGAAAACACTGTTGAGCACCGGCACGGTGTTCTCGCTGTAAAGGTTGTAGATCGTGAGCGGACGCCGGTAGAGGCGAATCCCCGCCGACCGCTGGCCGATGAGTTCCATGTCCTTCAGAACCCATGAATACACCGACGTTGTGGGGCTGTCCGTTTTCACGCCGATCTCGAAGCCTTCGATGCGCACGTTCTCGACAATGGCCGGAGCGGAAATGTTTGTGGAAATATCGAGCCCGACCGCGCCTACCCCCGCCGGATCGAGCGAACGAATGGTCACGTTGCTCATGCGCGTCACGTTGTTCCCCTGAAAGCGCACGGCCACGGCACCAGGGTTGCCTGCACCCACTTCCACCGTGAAGTTTTCAAATGTGTTGAGGAAGCCGTTGTTCGTCCAATCGCCTTCAAAGTAGCTGACGACCGGTCGCGGTGTCCCCCCATTGGCAAAGGCCGGTGTATTGTCCGGAACAAAAAGCGTCACGCCCTCACGGCTTTCGCCCTGCATCATGATGTACTGTCCCCCCGGCGTGCGTTCCTCCAGAACCACCGGCTCCTCAATGCGGTAGCGCCCGTTCGGAAAATAAACAAACATCGGCACCCCCACCGGCCAAGTGCGCGCATGGAGCGAGGCCGCCATGATCGCCGCCGAGCTGTCCGCCTCACCCGTCGGGTCAGCGTTGAACGGCGCCTGCGTCACATCAATAACAAACCCGCCGCCCGCCGGGTAACGGATGTGCTCGCGAGCCCCCGTCATCGCCACCGCGCCAGCCGTTAGGGCGCACGACACGACAAAGAGAAGAAGAAATCGCAAACGGGGTAACATCGAGGGTATCTCCAACATCAACCCTAAACTCCACCCCTTCTCCGCGCCCGTCAATGCGCTCGAAAGGCCGATTAGTGTAATGTAAACCGAATCAGATCGGCCTGCACGGTTGCTTGATGCCCCACCCCTTGGGCGCACCGCCTATGAAAAGAGAGATTCAAGAGTGCAGGGGTGAGAGAGTTAGCACAA
>JAFIGH010000058.1 GCA_020831525.1 Opitutales bacterium | reverse complement strand
CATACCCCCCCCGCCCCCTGCAAGGAATCTATTCGCCCCGGCCCCCGGTCCGCTGGTTCCGGTTCACCCCGTACCTTTTCCGTGAAAAATCGAAAATCGTAAAAATCTCAACATGACTAAACAAGAACACGAAATCATTTTTCCCAGCATGGCCGCCGCCCACCGTGCCACCGGCATCCCGCGCGCCGCCATCCGCCGGGCCAAGGTAGCCAACTGCGGAGCCTTCACCGCCGGGGGCCGCATCCGGTTGCGGCCGCTCGTGGAGTGGCTGCTTACCGACCGGGGCGCGGACGCCGCCGACCCCGACGCCGATTGGAAAACCGTCCGTGCGGAACGCGAGCGGTTCCGACTCGAGCGAGATCGGGGCCACTACTACGAGGCCGCCGCCGTGGAAGATCGCTGCCGCGGGACGGTGGCCCGGATGCAGCGGGAACTTGAGCGGCGGCTCTTGGCGGTTGTACCGGGGGAGGGCGCGCACCTTTGCGCGCGGGACTTGTCGCGCGTTTTGAAAAGCCACCTTGCGCAATGGGCGGAGTACTGCGCACAACAGGCCGAACGGATCGCGGGAGGGATGAAAAATGAATGACATACCCGACGACCCCGCCGCGCTGAAGCGTGCCCTACTCGCCACCCTTCAGCGCCTGCGCGAGATCGAACGTGAGCGCGCATTGCCGCCCCAGCGCAAGGAGCTTGCCGCCGCTCTCGGTGTCAACGTTGCGACCATATCCCGCTGGCGTCGCGAAGGTCTTTCGGTCGACGCTACCCCGGAGCAGGCCGCCCGGTGGCGTCGCGAAAAATGCCACACAATGCCACACAAGATCCGTAGACGAAAACGGCGCGGTGTGAGAAAGTGAGCTCCATGGAATTTGATCGCAACACCCCTTTGATTGACCAGCTCTGCGGACGGTGGACTACCTTTCGCCGTCTGGCCCGCGAATCCGCCTTGCTTGCCGAGAGCGCAAACCAAGCCCTCGACGCCATTGATGCCGCCCCTTCAGGCGCACATGCGGAAGCGGCGAGCGTCCGCTTCGAGAGCCTGAAGGCGAGCACCTTCGACCGCATCCGCGCGACCGCCAAGGCCGTTGGCGAGTATGAGCGCCTCGAGAAGCAGTGCCTTCAATCGGAGACGGCGAAATGCCTCGTCGAAATGGGGCACTCTCAACTTGTCCCGCGCGCCTTCGAATCCTAACCCCGCGCCTTTATGCGAAAAATCCAAGACCACATCCTCCGCGAAACCACCGCGCTCCCCGCCGCGGGTGCCGACAACGCCACCGCTGCGATTGACCTCGGCAGCGTCGAACCGTTCCCCGCCAACGAATCGTTCACCGCCGTCGTGGCCATTCCTGCAACGCCCGCCTTGGTCGACGCAAAGACGATCACCGTTACGCTGGAAGATTCCGCCGACGGCATCACCTTCGCGCCGATTGCCAGCCTCGCCCCCGTCACCGTAACCGGGGCCGATGCGGCTGGCGGACCTGCCGTTGAATCCGGCCTCCGCCTTCCCGACAACGTGCGCCGGTTCATCCGTGCGGCGGCTGCCGTCGAAGCGGACGGGGGCAACTCAGCCGCCGTTTCATACACACTAAACTTGCAATTCTGATGAGCGACAAATTTTCCGAAATCAACACCCTCGCCAAGGCAATCGAACGCCTAGAAAAAATGTCCGGCGAGCTTGCCGAGGCCCAAGTCAAGGCCGACCGCGTCGACGCCGTTGAAGGCGCCCTCGTCAAACTCGGCATTGATCCGAGCGCTCACGACACCCCCGAAGCCCTTCGCGCTGAGGTTGTGCGCGTGAGCAACGATCTCGGCAGCGCACGCGCGATGCAAGTTTGCGCTGCGCAAGGTGTCGACATGCCGCTTCCGGTCTCCGGACAGCAACCCGGCTCCGCCGCCGACGGAGGCGATCAACGCACCGGCCGCGAACGCTGGGGCAAACTCAAACTCTAAGCAACAAACTCCTATGAGCACCATCCGTCCCACACTACTCGATGTAGCCAAACGCACCGGCAACGATTTGTCCGTCGGTCTCCTTGAAGAATCACTCCGGCACTCGCCGGAACTCGAAATCGGCCATGCCCGGACCGTGCCCGGACGTGAATTTCGCGTGAGCGTGCGCACCGGGCTTCCCGGCGTGCAATTCCGCCATGCCAACCAAGGGATTGACCCGTCGAAAAGCACCTTCGACCAACGTTTGATTCCGCTGCACCTGCTTGCCGGGCGCATCGAGTGCGACGAAGCCGTTGCCCGCGCCCACGAGGGCGGCGCTGCCGATTACCTGTTTACCGAAGGTCTTGGCGTTATGATGAGCGCCTACCGCGCCTTGGGCGATCAATTTTACTATGGGGTCAACGTCGACGGAAAGGGCTTCCCCGGTCTCATCGCCCAGTGCGATCCCGACATGGTTGTCGACCGTGAAGGGACTGATAACACCACTTCCGTCTGGCTTGTGGCCTTTGGCGAGCGTGACCTTTCGTTTGTCTTCGGGCGTGACACGGTTCTGAACGTGAGCGAACCCCGCATTGAAACGCTGCGCGACGAGGATGATAAAGCGTTCCCCGGCTTTGTTTCCGACGTTTGCACTTGGGTCGGGCTTCAGGCTCCCCACAAGCATTGCATCGCCCGAATCGAGAACATCGGCGATACGGAAGGTCACAAGCTCGTGGACGACCTCATTTTTGAAGCCCTCGAAAAGTTTCCCGCCGGCATCGTCCCGACGCACTGCTTCATGAATAAGCGGTCGCTGCGGCAGCTTCGCCAGAGTCGAGTAACGGATTTGAATGTCGTTCCTGAGATCCCGAGATCTTCCGCCGGGCTCTCCATCATCGTCACCGATAGCGTGCGGAATGACGAAAACTCCTTCCTCGCCTGATTTCTGGTTGTTCAGTCATAGTCAAAGAGCCCCCGCGACGATTTTAGGCACGGCGCGGGGGCTTTTTTGTGCGCGGGCGCGCGGGCCGGAGGGGCCAGAAGCGGCATTCGTGGCGTTAATGGCAGGGGGAGGGGTGTTTGTATTTTGTTAGTATTCTTCCAGCCTTGAGGGCATAAGAAAGCCCGCAAGTCCTTGAACTTGCGGGCTTTGGAAAGGTGGCGGGATAGACGGGACTTGAACCCGCGGCCTCCTGCGTGACAGGCAGGCGCTCTAACCAACTGAGCTACTACCCCTTTGCCGTTGAAAGAAGCCATGAGAAAAAGGCGGCGCTGCCAAGGGCGTCAAGGGGTTTTCTCGTGGCGGACGATGTTTTTTTTCGGAGTTCCCGGAGGGAGGTTCCCGACTTTCCGGTCGGTCGGGCGGTGTCGGCCGCTGCGGGCAGAGTTTCGGGAGGCACCGGTTCACTTCCCGTATGGCAGCCAACGGGGTTCGCATTGGACCGGTAATCTACCGCTGTAAGGGACTCGCGGCGGCGGGAGAAAACTGCCAAGGTGGACACGATGGCTTTGAAAATCCTGACGGTGACAGCAGACGACCGCGAACGCGGAAGCGCGGTGTTCCGGGCGCTCGGGAAGACCGATGGTATCGAACTGCGTTGGGAGCGTATGTCGAGGGGCGATTATCTAATCGACGACGGATTTCTCTTCGAGCGGAAGACGGCGGCGGACTTCTCACGTTCCCTTCTCGACGGGCGGCTCTTTGCGCAGGCGGGACGGTTGCTGGAAACACCGTATCGCCCTGCCTACCTACTCGAAGGGAGCGCTGCCCAATGGCGTGATCTCGGCGTGCGCCGCGAGGCACTTCAAGGTGCGCTCGTCACACTTATGATGGTTTTCGATTTGCCGGTGTTTCGGGCGCTCGGGGCGGAGGAAGCGGCGCGCATTATGGTCTACGCCGGTCGCCAGCGCATGCGTTTGCGAACGGACGCCGCTCCGGCCTACCGGGTTGCCAAGGCAAAGCGGCGGCGAACGCGCCAGCAACGCCTCTTGCAGGCGCTGCCGGGGGTGGGCCGCGACCGTGCGTTGCGGCTGCTCGATCACTTCGGATCGGTAAGTGCGTGCCTTTCCGCCGGCCCCGAGGAGTTGAAGGCCGTGGAGGGGATCGGTCCAAAAACAGCGGAAGGGATCTTCCGCACCGTCAATGAACCCGGCGCATCATACGGCTCCATGGCGTTTCCCGACGACGACTTTGGTTTGCTGTAGGCGCAATCGAAGAAGCGGTGCCATCGGTTCCCGCTATGTTTGCGGCTTGTTGCACGAAGCCCGCCTCGTGCGGACCCGTCCCGCGATGTCGCCACGGCAGACCACGCTCACGGAGTTCCATAGATCCGGAGTGCGCCAAACTGTCGCATTTTATTCTATCCCAGAGTTAAAATAATTGTTTTTCTAACTCGCGGATAAATAAATTTGACGCTTGCCGGGCACGGGGGCGCTGGGAGGGGTCCGGGTGGGGATTCGGGGGTTTTGCTTGTCGTTTGCCTAACCATAGTGCAGTCTACGCGGCAGAGATGGAGAGTGGCGATGAGTGATGCAGCAATGGAATTGGCCGACCGGCAGGTGCTGGTGCTGGAGGACGAGACGTTTTTGCGAAAGACGCTTGTCGCGTATTTGCGGGAGGCGGGTGCCGAGGCAGAGGGGGTGTCGACGGTGGCGGCGGCACGCAAGGCATTGGACGGCGCGTCTTTCGATTTTGCCCTCCTTGACATCCACCTGCCGGACGGGGAGAGCCTTGGCCTTCTTGAGGCGGGGGTGTTTCCGGAGTCGACCGGGGTGGTGCTGATGACGGCGCGCGACGGCATGGACGTTGTCCTGCGCGCGTTGCGCCTTGGCGCGGACGATTTTCTCTCAAAGCCGTTCGATCCGGAGGCATTGCCGGTGATTTTCGCGCGGGTGACGCGCTCGCGCCGCATGCGGCGGGTGGGAGAGCACGCCCGCTCGGGTTTCCGCGCGGAGTCGGAGGATCTCTTTTTCGGGATGCATTTGAAGCGCCTGCGCGAGCAGTTGGAGAAGATCCTGGAGACGGACCGACGGCTGGGGCAGCGGCTCCCCCCGGTGCTGCTGGAGGGCGAGACGGGAACGGGCAAATCGACGCTTGCGCGCTGGATACACGCCAACGGACCACGTGCGTCGGAGCCGTTTGTCGAGATCAACTGTGCGACGCTGCCCGAGTCTCTCGCTGAGGCGGAGTTGTTCGGGCACGAGCGCGGCGCGTTTACAGATGCCCGCGAGGCGCGCATGGGATTGTTCGAAGCCGGGAGCGGAGGAACGCTGTTTCTCGACGAGATTTCCAGCCTAAGCCTTGCTCTTCAGGCAAAGGTGCTCACTGCCGTTGAGGATCAGAAAGTCCGGCGGGTCGGGGCGAGCCGGACGCTCTCCATCGACACGCGGGTCATTGCGGCATCGCTTGACAACCTCGAACTCCGCGTTGGTGAGGGCAAGTTCCGCGAGGATCTGTTGCACCGGTTAAATCTGCTGCGTATCCGCATCGCCCCGTTGCGTGAGCGCCGCAGCGACATCGGGCAGCTTGCCAAGCATCTTCTCAAAGCGCTTCGCAAGCGCTACCGGCGACCGCAGGCGGCGATTTCGGAGGCTGGCCTGCGCGCCCTCGAGGCCGGCGATTGGCCCGGAAACATCCGTGAGCTTCGGCACGAGATCGAGCGTGCGTTGATCTTCGAGGAGGGTGATTCCCTCTCGTTTGCCCACCGCGGGCGGACCGGTGCTGACGGCGGAGGGGAGTTGCCGGATCTTCTCAATCCTGCGTGGGAGTTGCCGGAGGCGGGGTTTGTCTTTGAGAAGGAGCTGGAGGCACTGACTATGCGGGTTATCGGCGAAGCCATGCGGCGCACGGACGAAAATGTTTCGGCGGCCGCCCGCCTTCTCGGCGTTCCGCGGGATTTCGTGCGGTATCGTTTGCAGGGTAAGTCGTGAAGCCGGTAGGCGCCGCAGCGGGTCCGCCGCGCGCGTGCTTGATCGCGGGGTTTCCCCTTTCTCGAAACCGCTCAGAGCAGCGGCGCGATGACGAGAGAGACAATGGCCATGACATTGATGAGGATGTTCATGGACGGGCCGGAGGTGTCCTTGAGGGGATCGCCGACGGTGTCGCCGACGACGCAGGCGCGGTGGGCTTCGGAGTTTTTCCCGCCGTAGTTGCCCTGTTCGACGAATTTCTTGGCATTGTCCCATGCGCCGCCGGAGTTGGCCATGAAGAGGGCGAGGAGGACGCAGCCGAGGAGCGCGCCGATGAGCATGCCACCGAGGGTCTCGGGGCCGAAGACAAAGCCGACAACGACCGGGGAGAAGACGGCGATGGCGGCTGGCGGGAACATGCGCTTGAGGGCGGCGTTGGTGGCGATGTCGACGCAGCGCGCGGAGTCGGGCTCGGCGGTGCCTTCCATGAGGCCGGGGATCTCGCGGAACTGGCGGCGGATTTCGGCGATCATCTCCTGCGCGGCGTCGCCCACGGCGTTCATGGTGATGGAGCTGACAAGGAAGGGAGTGAGCCCGCCGAGAAAGATACCCGTGAGCACCTTCGGGTCGTATAGAGTTAGAGTGAAGGTGGGTGTGTTGGCTTTCACTACGTTGACGAAGGCGGCAATGATGGCCAGCGCGGCAAGGGAAGCGGCGCCGATAGCGAAGCCCTTGCCAATGGCGGCTGTGGTATTGCCGACTTCGTCGAGAGAATCAGTGATCTGCCGTGTCTTCTTGCCGAGCCCGGCCATCTCGGCGATGCCGCCGGCGTTGTCGGCGACAGGGCCGTAGGCGTCGATGCTCATGGTGATCCCAATCGTCGCGAGCATGCCGACGGCGGCGATGCCGACGCCGTAAAGCCCGGCCATCTGGCTGGCGGCGAGGAGGACGAGAGCCACGGTGAAGAGCGGGATGACAACGGATTGCAGGCCCACGGCGAGCCCCGCGATCATGACCGTGGCAACGCCCGTTTGGGACGAGCTTGCAATGTGGCGCATGGGTCGACCGCCCGTGTAATATTCGGTGGCAAGGCCGATGACGATCCCGCCGCCCGTGCCCGCGAGAACACAATACCAGACCGACGGGTTGACCCCGAGAAGACTGATGACGGCGAGGGCAGCGATGACGAAGAGGCCCGCCGCGCTGAGGGTCCCGATTCGCAGGGCGCGGGCGGGCGCGTTGCCCGAAGCAACCTTGACGATGAAGATGCCGCCCATGGAGCAGAGCAAGCCGACCGAGGCAAGGGCAAGCGGGAGGAACATGAGGCTGTGCTGATCGCCCGCAAGCCCGTCGACGGTGGCGAGGGTCATTGTTGCGGCGATGGCCATGGAGGCGATCATGGCGTTGCAGTAGGACTCGAAGAGGTCGGATCCCATGCCGGCGACGTCGCCGACGTTGTCGCCCACATTGTCGGCGATCACTCCGGGGTTGCGGGGATCGTCTTCGGGGATTCCGGACTCCAGCTTGCCCACGAGGTCGGCCCCGACATCGGCGGCCTTGGTGAAAATGCCTCCACCCACACGGAAGAAAATGGCGACGAGCGAGCCGCCCATGGCGAAGCCATGGATGATGTGGATGTCGTGCTCGGTGCGGCCGAAAAAGACGAAAAGCCCGCCGACGCCGAGCAGGCCCATCGAAGCCACTGTCAGCCCCATGATGCTGCCGCCGAAGAAGGCCACCGTAAGGGCTTTGCCGGGACCCGAGTTGTGCGCCTCGAAGGTCGTGCGAACATTGGCCTTGGTGGCTGTGTACATGCCGATGAAGCCGGCCGTGGCGGAGGCGAGAGCACCGAGAAAGAAGGCAAGGGCCTCATACGGGTCCTTGAAGAGCAGCAGAATTCCTACGGCCAGAGTGAATATACCGAGTAGGCGCAGTTCGCGCCGCATAAATACCATCGCGCCCTCGTGGATACGGTCGGATATCGTGGCCATCTTTCCTTCGCCGGGATCGATGAGCATGACTCGCGAAAAGATGAAAAATGCAGCCCCCAGCCCGAAGAGGCCGAGGAGCGGGACAGCGATGGTGAGAGCGGTCGTCATAGGTTTGGAGCAATGTGGGTTGGAATGGTTTGTAGCGTGAGCGGGAGAGGCTTTGCCGCCGCGGCCCGCCGTGCTAGAGGAGCGGCGAGGACTGCGCCGAAGACAGCCAGGAGTAGTGATCCTTTTCCAAGGTTTCCTCGGACGGCATGGGGTAGGCGTGGAAGGTCTCCTGGTCGCCCACGTAGAATCCGCCGTCGACCATGTAGAAGAGGAGCGAAGCATCGAGGTCGCGGTGGACGATTTTCGTCATCTTGTCTGACTTCACCTTGAGCGAGGTGAGGCACTCGCGCAGGTGATTGAGGTTCGGGTAGGGCAGATTGCTGGAGGAAGCGTTCTCCGGGTCGGTGGAAAGTCCGTCGAGCCGCTGGTCGCAGAAAACCATGCGCGGAAGGTAGGCGGGACTCTCGGGATTGGTCACGTATTTGCAGAAGGCCTCGGGCGCGAGCGGGCTGGCCACGCGCGGCGACACGGGACACAGTTCCTGGTAGAGGAAGAGTCCCTTGCGCCCGGGCGCGCCGCCGTTCTTGCGCTTGATGCCAAGCGTTATGCCGTCCTTTGTCGCGAGGTGAAGATCGCCTAGGGCCGAGGTCGGGATATTGGCGAGGGCGTGGTAGACGGAGACATAGGTGGAGCGCCGCGGCGAGCCGTCGAGGTGGGGCTCGCACTTCTTGCGCGCTCGCTCCAGCGGCAGGGCGTCACTCTTGAGCGCGGGATCCACCTCGAAGAACACGGCGGGACCTTTGGTGAGCTTCTTGTCGCCGATAGCGAGGTATTTGCCGAAGCGGTCGGGGGGCAGCTGAGAATAGATCAACGCCTCGGGTATGAGGGAGAGGTAGAGGTACAATTCCATGGTCGCGGGGTTTGGAGTGTTGCGCCGTTCCCAGAGTGGAAAGAGCGGTTGAGTTAAGCGAAGGCATCCTCGTTAGGGGAGCCGCCGCCCGGAGGCAAGCCTTTACGTGAGGCGGTTTTGCGCGAGCGGGGGATGCTTTTCCAAGAGCCCGAGCAAGGTGACACCGGCTGAGCGCGGGCGATTGCGTCCTTGTTCCCAATTGCGAACCGTGCCGACGGAGACCCCGATGCGCCGCGCGAATTCCTCCTGCGTCAGACCACTCCGTTTCCGCGCGGCGAGGGCGTTCGCCGTCCGTGCGGTCCGGTGGCACCGTGCTATCTTGCGAGTAAGGAATGAATCGTCCGGGTAGGTGAAGAGGTTCCTTTCCATAAAGTGAGCGGGAGAGTCGCGCAGTAATTCCGCGCGCCATCCGCCGGAGAACCACGGGCGGGAGGCAACCCGGCGGCGGTCGAAGGCCCAGTCCACCCGGGGCACGGCCACGCGGTCGGCCAACCACAACGCGTAGGCCGCGAGGTATGCGTCCGCAACGTCGCCGTCGGCGAAAGCATCGGCGAGTCTGCGGGGCTCCGCCAAAATCCGGCGGTAGAAGTCGGCGCGGCCCCGGCACCGGTCGCGAACCTCGTGTTGCCAGTCGCGCAAATTGTGGCCGAACGACTTTAGGTCTGTGCTTGTACGGGCCACATCGCGGAGGGTTCCCGGACGGCGGATTTTAGGACGTTTCATTGGCATTCCACTCCTCTCTGATAAGGCCTTCGATCATCCGCCGTGCAGGTGAAGCCCGCGGGAATGGGCAAGTTGACCCAAACGTTTGAGCGCCGCGATGATGATCTGTCTGCTGAGCATTATTCGTCCATGCAAAATACACGAAACGCGTAGTTAAATGCAAGCGATTTGCTCTCAAAGTATGCGTGGCGCCGGCTGGTCACCCCTTCACGGCGCCGACGGCGATGCTGTTGACGATCTGGCGCTGGCAGAAGAGGAAGAGGAGGATGACGGGGACGACCATGATGGCGGCGGCGGCGCTGGTGAGGTGCCAGTCGTCGGGGTGGGCGCCGCGGAAGCTGTAGACGGCGACGGCGAGGGGCTGCATGTCGGGCTGCGCCATGGTGCAGAGGAGTGGGATGAGAAAGTCGTTCCATGCGTTGAGGAAGGCGAAGAGCCCGACCGTCATGACGATGGGCTTCGCCATCGGCAGGGAGATGGAAAAGAAGATGCGGAAGGGGCCCGCGCCGTCGACGGCGGCGGACTCCTCGACCTCCTTGGGGATGGTGAGGAAATAGCCCGCCATGAGAAACGTGTTGCCGATGGAGACGGCGGAGAGCCAGAGGATCATGCCCCAGAGGCCTTCGAGGAGCCCGAGCGACTGCACCATGCGGAAGATGGGGATGATGACCGCCTCGCGCGGGGCCACCGCACCGAGGATGAGGAGGGAGAAGACGAGCATCTTGCCGGGGAAGCGCATCTTGGCGAGCGCGTAGCCGAGCATGGACGACATGAGGATGGTGAGGGCGACGACGGCGGCGGTGATGGCGAAACTCGTGAGGGTGTGCAGGTAGAATCGCATATCCGTCCACACGACGGTGTAGTTTTCGGTCTGGAAGCGCGTTGTCTCGAGGATCCCGAGCGCGCTCATTTCATCGAGTTCGGCGCGCGCGCGGGCGAGGTCGCGGGCACCGTCGGCGGTTCGCAGGTCGAATTGCCGGGCGTAATCGGCGGTCTGCACGCGGTAGGGGACGAATGTCTCGATGTTGCGGCGGCGGCGTTCGTCTTCTTCACGGAGGATGCCGAGCATTTCGAGTTGCGCCTCATTGAGACGCGCCTCCGGCCATGTGGCCGGGGTGCTGCCGGGGGCGAGGTTGTATTTGCGGGCGGGGACGAGGACTTCTTTGGCGCTCTTGGACTCGGCGCTTGTTTTCAGGCTCGTCGAGGCCATCCAGATGAAGGGATAGATATTGAGAATGCCGAACGTTAGGAGGAGGGCGTGGACGGGCAGGGTCCACCCGCTCCGACGCCACCAACCGCGGAAGCGGTGGAGCGCGGGACGGGCGGAAGCGGATGAGTCTTTGGTGCGCATCGGTGCTCAGGCGGCGGAAGATGAGGAGGCGGTTTTGGGCTCGGCGGGCGCGAGTCGGCGTTTCCAGCGATGGGCGATGAAGACGACGTTGCCGACGATGAAGACCCCGAGGAGTAGCGCATAAGCGAGGCCGAGGGCGGAGGCATAGCCGATGTCGGGCACTTGGGTCTCGGAGCGGACGAAGCCCCACTTGAAAATGTACGTCGACGCGATCTCCGTGCCGCGCTCGCCCTCTGTCATGATATAGACGGTGCCGAAATGCCGCGCCGCGCCGACGAGGGAATTGAAGATGATGATGACGAGGATGGGCAGCATCTGCGGCAGGGTCACGTGGATGAAGCGTCGCAACGGCCCTGCGCCGTCGACCTTGGCCGCCTCGTAGAGTTCGGGCGGGACGGACTGGAGCCCCGCCATGCAGATGATCGTGTTGAAGGGTATGCCGCTCCAGATGGCCACCCCGACCACCGTGTAGAGAGCGAAGGCCGGGTTGTTGAGAAAATCGATGGCGTTTTCCGGACCGTAGAAGCCGCGTCCCGTGAGGCGCTGCCAGAGCCCGTCGATGTGAAAGAGGATGTTGTTGACGGTGGAGTCGGTCCCGGCGAAGAGTCCGAAGAAGATAATGCTGATGGCGGCGAGTGATGTCACCAGCGGTATGAAGAATAGAATACGGTAACCGCGGTTGGCGCGCAGGGGGAGGACGAGAACGAGGGCGAGCGCGAGCCCGAGCACCACCTCTCCCGCCGCGACCAAGAACATGTATTTGAAGGTGTTGGGAATGACCTCCCGCCAAAACCGTTCGTCTTCGAAGAAGAAAATCGCGCGGAAGTGTTCGAGCCCCACGTTTTGGAGAATACCGAGGCCTGTCCCGGAATGCAGGGCGAGATAGAACTGGTAGAGCGAGGGATACAGGATGAAGGCGAAGAGCGAGAGGATGGCGGGGAAGACAAAGACATAGGCGTGGCGGCATTCCCCCGCCTCGGCGCGCACGCGGGCGAGCGGCGTACGGCGCGCGCGCACGTCCTGCCATGCCTGCCAGCCGAGGTAGCCGAGAACAGTGGCGAGGATTAGGAGGAGAATGCCGGCGAGGTGCGGCCAGCCCGGCGCGCGTGTAAAGCCGTAGACAAGGTCGCGCGTCTCGTCGGGAAGTTCCGCGCGCAGGGCCGCGATTTCCTCGTCGAGGCCATCGGGCCGGAACGTACGCTGGTGCTCGAAGAAGGGCTCGGGGTCTGCCGGATCCCATTCGGGGAAGGTGAATTCGGCAGGATGGTGGCCGCCTTCGCGCACGCGTCTGCCGAGGTCGGCGTTGACGGCCTCGGTGTAGGTCCGCAAGCCGCGGCGCGCCCGCTCCAGTGTTTCCTTGATTTCGCTTTCTTCGCGACCGCGGAAATCATGGAAGGCGGCATGCATAACGGATTCATGGTTATCCACGCGCACGGGGCTGTGCGGGGGCGGCACGGGCCAGATTTGCGCGGTTTCGAAGACGCGCCACGCCATTGGCTGGAAAGGCACGATGTTCTCCCGCCGCCACGCCATCTCCGCCGGGTCGTCGCTGAAAAAGAGCTTTTCCGCCACGTCGCGCGTTTGCGGGAGCGTGATGTGGTTGGCCACGTTGGCGCGCTGGCGCTCCGGATCGAGGTTGAAGTTGAGCCAGCGCCACGCCGCGTCGGGATGGCGCACCCCGGCGGTGAAGACCGTGACGCCCTGACCAATGTCGGCGGGCAGGGCGCCGCGCCCGAGGTCCAAACCAAACCGTTCCGCGAAGGCATCGTCGGGGCGCGGAATGGGGGCCGAGCCGATGTCACGCCGGTTCATCGGCACCGTGACGGCGGCGCGGTGCGCGGCATGCCAGGCCTCGATGAGCATGGCGGCGCGGCCTTCGCCGATGAGCGTACGCGGCTCCTCGAAGTGCCGCCCCGCCGTGCCCGAAAGGACAGAGCCGTCCATCCGCAACTGCAGGAAAAGCGCGAGCGCACCGAGAAAGGCGTCATCATCGTAGGCGTAGCGCCCCACCGGGGCGTCCACTCCGTCGACCCATCGCTCCCCGGAAAAGTCGAACCCGCGCGAGCCCGCCACGGCCGCGAGCGGCTCGAGACCGCGCATGATGTCGCGCGGGCGTTGCCCCTGGATGATGACGCCGTAGGGACGGGTGTCGTCCTCGCCCAGCGTCTTGCCGTATTCCGTGATAACGCGGGCAACGCGCAGCAGCTCCGACCATGTGGCGGGCGGCACGGGCTCGCCCTCCTCGTCGACCAGTCCGGCATCGGGAAAGACCTCCGCCGCTTCGCGGAAGATGCGCCGGTTGAAGGTGAGCATGTCGGGGAAACCGAGATTCGTGAAGCCGAGCACACGGTCGTGCATATTGAGCAGGCGGGCGGCCTGCTCCGGGTAGCGGTCGGCGTTGCGGATGTAGTAATCGTTTGGATTCGTCGACCAGCGGAACACCTCCAACTCGCCGCCGCGGCGGTTTTGCAGGTAGCCGGGATTGCGCTCCAGCTCGGCTTCAAGGATGTCGTCCATCGGCCGCACCATGCCGTCGGCGATGTACTCGCGCAGCTGCGCGAGCGGCACATCCATGAGATCCGGCGGGCTCCCGCTGAGAAAGCTCACGAAAATCACCTCGCCGAGGCTGCCCGATTCGCGGAAATGGATCGCCACATTGACGTCGGGATTCGCCTCCATGAACTCCGCCGCCATGCGCCGCTCCCGCTGCGGGTCGCCGCTGTGGCTCCAGATCGTGATCTCCTTCGGGCGCGTCGCGCCTTCCTCATAGATCAAGCGGTCGGTCAGCCACGTCCAGTTGGACAGCAGAATGAACGCGCCAAGAATAATCAGAATTGTCGACCAGGCTTTGGATGACATGGGGAACTCAGGGAAGGGGAGATGGTTCCGAAGGCTCCGCGAATTGTTGGCGCGGGTCAATCCCCGACGGCGGATAAGCTGCTGACTCGCAGGAGCGCGGCTCTTCCTCCTTCGCCGAGAGGGCTACGGCGGACAGGTCCGACCGCGAAATGCCACCCTGATGGCGCAGACGGGTCAATCAATTCGCTTGGGTTAGGCACACTCATTCAGCGCTACGGGCAGGAAGTGGATCATGATCTCAGTCTGACTGTGATTCTCGTGGTTAGGATGGGAGAGGCCCGGATGGGATGCGTAATGTTAAAGCCATTTTTTTATTCCCTTTTCCCACGCGCATCCCTTAATTGATCAATATATGAATCCAGCAGCAGCGCGTCTCGTTTCACTGGTCATCCCTTTTTATAGGTGCGGGTTTATTGCCTCCATGTTTTCTGGCGTGGCATGTGTGGCGGCTTCATGGCAGGCTACTCCGGAGGAAATTGCGGAATCGCTCGACGCCGGGGCCTCGGCGGAAGTGTCGCTCTCTCTCGGGCACGGCGCGGCGGCGCCTGTGGATTGGTCGGCGGAGGTGCGCTACCACGACGCGCCGGGTGAAACAGGCGACGGCGGACGGCGCGACACATTCGGCTACCGCTGGGAGGACAGCCGGGACGCGGACGGACCGGAATTCGCGTGGACGCCCGTCGATGAAACGGGAACGGAGGTCACACTGGGCGACGACGATTCGGTGGAGGTCGCGCTGCCGTTTGCTTTTTCCTTTTTCGGACGGACGTATGAGAGCGTGCGGCTGTCGTCGAACGGTTACCTCACCTTCGGTCCGGAGGGCGCGGCCAACATTCCGCACACCTTTCCGAATCCGGAGCCGCCCAACGCCGTCATCGCCGGATTCTGGGCGGACTGGGATCCCTCTGCGGGGGGCACCGTGCATGTGCTCGGCATGGAAGACCGGTGGATCGCGCAGTTCACGGACGTGCCCCTTTTTGCCTCCGGGACGACGGCGACCTTCCAGATGATCCTCTATGAAAACGGGGACTTCCGCTTTCAGTATGACGATCCCCTCGATATCGGCACGCGACAATCGTTTCCCGCGCGGGTGGGCTGGGAGAATGAAGACGGCACGGACGGGGCAACCATCATGGCCTCGTCTGATTTTGAGCGCGAGGGGCGCGTGTTCCATGTCCGCTCGCCGGAGTGGCTCCGGGTGCAACCGCGGGAGGGCTCGGTGGACGCCGCGGAGAGCACGGCACTCTCGGTGCGGATCGACGCCGGATCGCTCGTGCACGGCCTTCACACGGCGGAAATTCTCTTCAGCGGCGGCGGTCTCGCGCCGGCTGTCGTGCCGGTTTCCGTTGATGTTGCGGGCGAGCCGCGGGTTTCTGCTTCGCCGTCCGACTTCATTGATTTCGGCGACGCCGTGCAGGGCGCGGTGCGGGAAGCGACGTGGATGATTGCAAACACGGGCACGCGGGAGCTGACCGTCCACTCCGTCGCGGTCGATGACTCGGTGAATTTCGCCGTTGTTGAGGCACCCGAAGCTGTGCCGCCGGGAGAGGCGGCGCCGGTCACGCTCGCCTTCCAACCGACGGCGGAGGGCGCGTTTGTGACGGAAGTGATTTTGCTCAGCGACGCCGCGAACGCGGGGGAGACGCGTGCCGCGCTCCACGGTAAGGGAACACCCGCTCCCGCCGCCGTCGTCGAGACCGATCCCATCGACGTGGAATTGTTCGCCGGCGACCGGACGAGGGTGGAAATCGTTCTCGGAAACACCGGTTCCGTTCCCCTGCGGTGGCGGACTTTCGTGCGCGAGGAAGAGGCGGGCGAAGCGTCTGCCACCGCCACGTACGGCGAAACGGCGGATCATTCCCGGTCCGCCACCCGCACGGAAATCGACTGGTCGCATCCGCATGTGCCGGACCGGCTCATCGTGCGGTTCGCGGAAGGGGGTGAAGGGGAGGGCGGTTTCGCTCCGCAGTCCGCCGGTCCCGTGTATGTGCCCGGCTACCACGCCGGCAGGGCGGCAGCGAGCGCGGTGATCGATGGTCTGGAGCTCTGGAAGTTCCGCTCCTCCGCCATGGCCCCGCTCTCCGACGACGGCAAAGCCCGCCCCGCCCCTGTGTCCCTGCCCGCGGTGGCGGAGGCGCTCCTTGAACGCAACGACGTCCTGTATGTGCATCCGGACTACATCCTCACGAGCATGGACGGGCCGGAACGGCGGGTGATCCCCGACGATCCGATGTTCGGGCAACTTTGGGGGCTGCACAACACGGGGCAAACCGGCGGTCTCGCGGACGCCGATATCGACGCGCCCGAGGCATGGACCTACACAACGGGCTCCGCGGAGATCGTCGTCGCCGTCATCGACACGGGCATCGACTACACCCACCCGGACATCGCGCCCAACATGTGGTTCAACCCCGGCGAAGTGGCGGGCACGGGCCGCGACGATTCGGGCAACGGTTTTGTGGATGATGTCCACGGCTGGAATTTCGTGAGCAACACGCCCGATCCGATGGACGACCATGACCACGGCACCCACTGCGCGGGCACCGTCGCGGCGGCCGGCAACAACGGTATCGGAATTGTCGGAGTGGCGTGGGAAGCGCGTCTCATGGCGCTCAAGTTTCTCAACGCGGGCGGCAGCGGGGCGACCTCCGACGCCATCCGCGCCATCGACTACGCCACCGCCAACGGGGCGCACATCATCAACGCGAGCTTCGGCGGTCCCGGTTTTTCCCAAGGTATGAAAGACGCCATCGCGGCGGCGGGCGAGGCGGGTATCCTCTTCGTCGCGGCGGCTGGCAACAACGGGCGCGACATCGACGCCCAGCCGACTTTTCCCGCCGCCTACAACCTGCCGAACATCATCACCGTGGCGGCGACCACCGACCGTGATGAGCGCGCTTCCTTTTCCAACTACGGGGTGGAGCGTGTGCACCTCGGCGCGCCGGGGCAGGCGATCCTCAGCACCGTCGTCGGCAACCGCTACGCAAGCTTCAGCGGGACTTCCATGGCCGCGCCGCATGTGGCGGGTGCAGCGGCCCTCGTTCTCTCGCGCAACCCGATCCTCGCTCCGGAGGAAACGAAGGCGATCCTCATGGAGTCCGCCGATCCGGTCGAGGCGCTGGAGGGCATCACCGTGTCGGGAGGCCGCTTGAACGCCCGCCGCGCCCTTGAGCAAACGCTGCCGCCATGGGCTTCCGTCGAACCGCCTTTGGGCGAGCTGGCGGGCGGGCAATCGCAGACGCTCGAAATTCATTTCTTCAGCCGGGGCGTCGACTTCGAAGACGAGCTTCGCGGGTATTTGGAGATCACGACAAACGACCCCGCCAATCCATTCTTTTCCATCCCCCTGCGGCTGACCATCCTCGACGCGCCGGGCTGGTTCGCGGAGTTTGATTCCCTCGATTTCGGGACGCTCTATGAGGGGGCGCGGCGCGATCTCCTTTTTCCCGTGGAGAACGCGGGCACGCTGCCGCTCGAGATCCACGCGGCGGACTTTCCGGCGGGCTTCCGCCTGCTCACGCCCTTGCCCTTGACGCTTGCCCCGGGCGAAGCCCTCAACCTCGCCGTGCGCGCGGAGGCCGACACCGTCGGCCCTGCCGGCGGGACCGCCGTGTTTTTCACCAACGACCCGACCGACGCCGAGGTTCCCGTGTCGGTCGCGGCGGAAGTCCTGCCTCCGCCCGTGCTCGGGCTCTCGCATGATCGGATCGAGCGCGCGCTTGTCGCGGGCGACCGTGTGGTGGAGACGGTCACGCTCGCCAACACTGGAGAGAATCCGTTGGTTTTCCGCTTTGACGATGACCTCCCGGCATGGCTGAGCATCGGTGCAATGGCGGGCGAGGTGGCCCCGGATGCATCCGTCGCGGTGCCGGTCACGCTCGACGCCGAGGCGATGTCCGCGGGGCTGCGCGCGCACGGGATCACCCTGCGCACGGATGATCCGGCGGCGGAGGAGAGCACGGTTATCGTCACCATGACGGTGAGCGACGGGCCGGGCCTGCGGACCAAACCGGAGGAATTTCTTGATTTCGGTCCGGTGTATCCGGGCGGCAGCTACGCCGGCACCGTCACCCTGCGCAACGCGGGCACGGAGACACTGGTGCTGACCGGTGACAGCCTTTCCGAAGGCGGTTGGAGCCGGGTTGGATCGCTTCCCGGCACGCTCGAACCCGGAGAATCCGCGGCCGTGAACCTCCGCCTCGATCCGGAAACCACCGGAGACATCGGCGGCCCGTGGACCCTCGCCTCGAACGATCCTTCCAATCCCGAGACCGTCGTCGAACTGCGCGCGGAAAGCTTCGCCGCGCCTTCGGTGCAAGTGATGGCACCGGATCTTGCAGTGGCGCTTGACCACGGGGACCTTGCGACCCGGTCCCTCGAGATCGAAAACACCGGGCCGGGCGAACTGTGGGTGGATGTGCGTGTCACCCCGCTCGAAGCGGAGGACGATGGACGGGAGTTCGGGGAGTTGATTTTCCATGAGGATGTCGAAGCGAAAACCGGGGACGGCGGCATCCTCGGCGCGGTCTATGTGGACGGCCACTTCTACCTCACCGGTGCGAACTTCGGTCCCAACGTGCCGCAGGTGTATGTGTTTGACCACGACATCAACCTAGTGCGGGCCTTTCCGCTGCCCGGCGCGGTGCCGGGAACCTTTGGCGGGCGCGATATCACGTGGGACGGCGAGGCGCTTGTCGCGGGGTCGGAGCAAGGTCTCATCCGCTTCGATATTCTCGGCAACCCGCTCGGGGTCATCCCCAAACCCGCCCAGTTGGAGGTGGTGCGCGGCGTTACGTATGTGCCGGAGACCGACCGTTTCTGGGTGTGCGATTTCGCAAGCGACATTCTTGAGATCGACCGCGGGGGGCAAGTGCACCGCAGCTTCCCGCACGACCTCTTCTTCGCCTACGGGTTGGCGTGGGATCCGTATTCCGAAGGCGGTCCGTATCTATGGGTGGCGGAACAACACGAGTTGCCGTCGCGGCGCGTGCATCAGGTCGATGCCGAAACGCTTGAATTCACGGGCTTCTCCTTCACCATCAATCCCTCCGACGGGTGGAGCGCGGGCATCTTTGTGAGCGCCGACTTCGAGCCGGGGACGGTTGTGCTCGGCGGCATCGTCCAAGGAAGATCGAAGTATCTCTTCGCGGCGGATATCGGCGCGTCGCAACGCTGGCTTTCGGCGTCGAGCCTCACCCTCTCCGTGCCCTCCGGAAGCACCCGATCACTCGACCTCGTCTACGACGCCGGGCTGGTTTTCGGGGGTGTGCACGCGGCGGAGGTCACGCTGGCAACAAACGATCCGTTGGCCCCGTTGCTTGAGTTCAACGCCTCGCTTGATGTCACGGGGATTCCGCGCGTCGTTGCCGACGATCCGTCCTTCACGCGGGAGAAACCGGTCTTCGTCGCGGATACGGGCACGCTTTCCGTGCGCGTGCGTAACGAGGGAACCGATACGCTTGCGCTGGACGCGTTCACAACGGATTCGCCGCTCTTTGTGGCGCGCACGCCCGAGGCGGCGTCGTTGCGGCCCCGCGAGTCGGTTCTTCTCGAAGTGGACTTCACGCCGACAGCGTCCGGCACTTTCACGGCGGAGACCGTGCTGGCCACCAACGATCCCGCCACGCCGGAACTGGTGCTGCCGGTCAGCGCCGAAGCGGTGGACGGACCGCTCTTGCAGTGGAATCAATCCCCGCGCTCGGTTACCGTTCATGCGGGCGACCGGCTGCCGGTCGACGAGTTTCTGGAAAACAGTGGCGCGGCCGACCTCACGTATTTCCTTGAATTCGAAGACCCTGCCGCGGATCCCCCGGAGGCGGCGGGCATGCTTCCTTCGGTCGATGTCGCATGGGAGACGGCCTTCCGCACACCGCGCGAACGGTGGCTCACAGAAGCCGACCCCGACCGCATGGCCGAACCGGGTAGCGGCGTGTGGGTCGACGAGACGATATACAGCTCGCCCCCGCCACGCCGCAGGCTCCCGTTTTTCGAGGGCTTCGAGTCGGGCCGCTGGACGGATTGGCAAAGCGGTTTTGGAACGGGCAAACGCGTGGTCACCGCCGAAACAGCGGCGACCGGACAGTATAGCTTTCACTACTACGGACAGCAAAACACCATCCGGCGGCGCGGCATCCACCAGTATTTCGACAATGTGATGCCGACGACCATGCGGTTCAGCGTCCGCGCGGGTTCGACCACGCAAAATGACGCCAATGTGGCTTTGCTGGATCCCAACGGCGGCAGCCACTTGTATTTCTCCGCCGGACCGGAAGGATTCTTCCTCTGCAACAGCCTCTCGCAAGACGGGCACATCAGCTTCCCCTACGAGGCCGGACGCTGGTATGAAATCGCGCTTCGCAACTGGGACTGGGAAACCGATACGTTTGACTACTACGTCGACGGCCTCCTTGTGCAACCGGATGTGCGCTTCCGCAACGCGGGTAACTCCGCTCCGGTGAGCGCTCTCTATCTATACACGCAGGCGGCGGGAGCGCAGTCGTGGTGGGATGACGTTTTCCTTTCGGCGACGACGGTCGACTGGATCACGGTGGAGGAACCGGCGGGTGGGTTGGCGCCCGGCGGCGAACGGGATCTCGCCGGTCTCATCGATGCCACCTACCGCGAACCCGGCACCTACGCGCTCGAGGCGGTTCTCACGACCAATGATCCGCAACACCGCGAGGTCCGCGTGCCCTTCACCGTGGAGGTGCTGGACGCGCCCGGAGTATTCTCGCCGGACACGGAAATGGATGCCGGCGGCGTCGAAGCCGGCGGATCGAGAACCATCGACCTCCGCATTTCCAACGCGGGAAGCCAGCCGCTGGAGATTTTGGGCTATGCCTCCGATCATCCCGCGTTTTCGGTCGGCACCGCGCTCCCCCTCACGCTAGCCCCCGGACAGTGGACCGCTATCGAAGTGGTGTTTGCGCCGACGGAAGTCGGTGACGCCAAAGCTGTATTGGATTTTCAGACGAACGATCCGTCCGACCCCGTCTTTTCCGTTAACGTTTCGGGCGAGGGTTGGACACCGCCCCATGCCGTCGTCGGGGAGGCGGTCACTCTCTCCGTGCCGCAGGGCGGTGAAGCGACCGGCCAGTTCACGCTGGGCAATGAGGGAGGCGGTCCCCTCGAATGGCACGCGTTCTTCCGCGGCGACATCACGCCCGGTCCGGGGACGGCGCTCAATCTGTTGCCGGGTGGGGCCGAGCGGCGGCCCGGGCCCGATTATTACGGCTATGTCATGGTCGACAGCGGCATGGACAATGGCCCGCCGTGGCAATGGGAGGAGATCGCCCCGCCCGCCGGCGGAGACGGCGCGGAACTGGAGGCGATGACGGGAATGGGCTTCAACAGCAATGCGCGCGACAACGATGACCACTATGTGCATGGGATCGAACTGCCCTTCGCCTTTCCGTTTTACGGCGAAACCCACGATACGATTACACTCAGCTCCTGCGGAACGATCTACTTTGAGGACACTGGATTCGGCTGGTTCTCGAACAGTCTTCCGTTTGATTTTGAAGACGAGGGCTTTGGGGTGAACCGCTTTATCGCGCACTTCCTTCACCGTATCAATATTTCTCCGGGCGCGGTCTACACCCGCATGGAACCCGACCGCGCCATCATTGAGTTTTACCGGGTGACAGGCTTCTTTCAGGACGCCTTCACATGGCAGGTTATCCTCTACAAAAACGGGAACATCCGTATGAACTACAAGAAAATGGAGCCGTGGTTCCAAGGAAGCGGTGCCCTCGTAGGGATCCAGCGAGATACGATCACTGCACTCCAATACTTGCAGAACGAGTCGGCTTTGTCCGATGAGTTCAGCATTCTCATTATTTATCCGGGCAACCCGCATCCGGACTGGCTCTTGCACGATGCGCTCTCCGGTTCGGTGCCGGGCGGAGCGGAGGACTCACTCGGTTTCCGCATCCGTGCGGCGGGACTCGGGATCGGCAGCCACTACGGCGAAATCGTCCTGCGCACCAACGATCCGGGGCAACCGGAACTGCGTGTGTCCGTGAACCTTGAGGTCACGCCCGCCGAGATCGACGCTCCCCGGATGGTGGTCAACGCGACGATGAACGTCGACGAGGGTGGCGAGGTGACGGCGGGTCCGGAATTCTGGCAAGCCGCGTCCGCCGCCGCCGGGCCGGAAGCCATCCACTACAATGTCTCGCGCCCGCCGCAATACGGCACCCTCCTGCGCGTCGACGACCCGCTCGCGCCGGTTCACAGTTTCACGCAGGCCGAGGTCGACGCCGGCGAGATTCTCTACCGTCAGTCCGGCGAAGACACGCTTCATGATAGCTTCGATTTTGTCCTCGCGGACGGAAGCGGAGAGACTTCGCCGACCTACGAGGGCCGTTTCCAGGTCGTCCCGTGGAATGATCCGCCCATCGTCGAAACCCCGGAAGTGTGGGTCGCCGCCCATGGGCGGGATAACTTCCTCGACGGTATCTTCTTCGACGATCCCGACATCGTGTCCTCACGGGCCAACTACTACCTCGAACTGCAATGCGATCACGGGACGCTGGGCTTGAACATCAACTTGGTCGGCGGTGTCTATGGCGGAACGGAATTCGGCGTGCAGAACAACCACACCGCGAATCCCAGTGTGTTAACGTGGTTTTCGCGCATCCAGACGACCCTGCACCATCCGGAAGGCCTCAAATACACGCCCGACCTCGGTTTTACGGGGACGGATACGATCCGCATCCTTGTGCGGGACAACGGCCACTTCGGCTACGGCCCCGAAGGCATCACCGAGGTGGAGATTCCCGTGCGTGTCTACGCCACGGCGGAAGAAGCCTGGCGGCACCGGTATTTCGGCGCGCCCGCCGAACGCGATCCCGCCGCCGAGGCGACACACTGGGGCTGGACGGCCGACGCATCCGGTGACGGGTTTCCAAACCTTTTTGCCTTCCTCTTTGCTCTGGATCCACTGAGCGGCGGCCAACGCCCTGACCTCGCGGGCCGCTACGACGGCGTCCACTTCCACATCGACTTCCCCGTGCGGCACGACATCGGCGATGTCGGTTGGTCCGTCATCGGCTCCCGCGATCTCCTCGAATGGGATCTGCCCGATATCGAATACCAGCTCATCGAAGAACGTTCCGACCACGGTCTCTACCGCGCCCGCATACCCTTCGTCGACCGCGACGCCGTCTTCCTTCGCATCCGTGCGGAGAGGTGAAACGCCAATGGTGCCCGGATAAGCTTGTGCCTCGCAGGAAGGCGGCTTGCAGAATCTGTACGCGGATGTGTGGGGAAAGCCCGGTTTCCGCACGCTCCGGCGTAGTCATGGACGCGGCGGACCGCATGTTCTTTCTTTTCGTCGCGTCCGTTTTCTCTATGGTGTATGACGATCAGTGATGGAACAATCGAAGAACACGATGAAACTGACTTTGCTCCGCCACGCGGAATCCGTTGGCAACGCGACAGGTGAGTACTCTCTCCTGCAATCCGATTCGCTTTCCGAAAAAGGCTGGGAGCAGGCGGGGCATGCGGCGGCAGCCCTGCAGAACGGTGATTTTGAGAAGGTTATTGTCAGTCCCTTGCGGAGGGCGTTGGAAACTCTCGTTCCCTACCTGGAGAAATCCGGTCGGGTGGCGGAGATTTGGCCGGAGATCGCGGAAACCCCGCCGCGCAGGGATTGTGGGGAACCGGCGGCGGAAGCGTGGCCCACGGAGAAACGCACGTTGCCGGAGGGATTGAAGCACCGGTTTGTTTTTCGCGATTCCCGTGGCATCAAACCCGCTCCCGGGGAATCGGTCGGACAGGGTTTGCGGCGCATACTGGACGCGGAGGCCTGCCTGCAAGCATTGGCGGCGGAAGGTTGCCGCTCCGTGCTCATGGTGACCCATGGGCACTTTATGGGAGAACTCATCAACCGCCTTCTGAATATCCATGAATTTATCTACTTTTATCACCAAAACTGCAGTATGACCCAGTTGCTTCTTCGTTCTCCGGTTCGGTTCCAATTCGGTAATCTGCCCATCGGCATACCGAAGGACAGGCGCGAGGCGGAATTTATCGACCTTGCGCTTGGTTCAGCGTGAACCGCTGCCGCCCGGCAGAGGTGACCTCTGGTTTCTGACGGTCTGCAAAATTCATTTCTCTTCCGGCCCTAAACGGATCCTTTAGGCCATCGCAGTCGACCCGACTTGGAAAAGCGGGTATTTGGGTTGCCTGTTCTTTCCATGCACGAAAGAATCCGCGGTTGAATTTCCAAGTGTCCGAGGCCCGACCGGGAGAATTGCATGACCGATGTATTCATCGCCGCATTTCCGATCCTTTTTCTCGTTGTCGCCATGACGGCGAAAAAAGGGATTCCGGCGGTTGTCGCGTTTCCCGTCGCCGCGTTGATTGCTTTCGCCTCGCGGATTTTCTTCTTCGGAACGGATTCTTCGCTCGCGCAGGCCGCGGTAGTGGCTGGTTTGTTGAACGCGCTCACACCGATTTCTATTGTTTTCGGAGCCATCCTCTTTTTCGTCGCGATGGAAAAAAGCGGTGCCATGGATGTAGTCCGCGATTGGCTGCGCGGCATATCCTCCAACCGGATCGCCCAAGTCATGGTGGTCGCATGGTCCTTCCAGTTTCTTATCGAAGGAGCGAGCGGATTCGGCACCCCCGCCGCTTTGGCCGCTCCCATTCTCGTGGGGCTGGGATTTCCGCCGCTCCGGGTGGTTGTGGTTTGTCTGGTTATGAATTCCGTGCCGGTTTCGTTCGGGGCCGTCGGCACGCCGACGTGGTTCGGATTCGGTCCGCTAGGGCTTGATGAAGAAAGCTTGCGCGCGATCGCGGTGCAGACGGCTTTGTTTAACGGATTCGCGGCTTTGTTTATTCCTGCTGCCGCCCTCCTTTTTATTGCCGGTCGGCGGGAGGTTTTCGATAATCTGGTGTTCGTTTACCTCTCGATCTTTGCCTCCGTCGTGCCCATGATTGCTTTTGCTGCGGTCAACTATGAATTTCCTGCAGTGGTGGGTGGAGCTATCGGCCTTTCCGTTACCATTGCTCTGGCGCGGACGGGTTTCGGCTTGTAAAAGACCGGGGAGAACCGCGAGCCTCCTGCGACATTGCCCGGTGTGAAAGACCTCCTCCGCGCTTTGCTTCCGGTCGCGGCCACAGTGGTTATCCTCCTGGTGACGCGGATTCCAGCCCTGCCTTTCCGCGCATGGCTGACGTCTCCGGAGCCTTGGCGGACTGTTTTCCTGAATTCGCTGGGCGAACTGTCCATCAGCCGGTCCCTCGTCGTCCGCTGGGCGAATATTCTAGGAGAGGATCTGACTTGGACGCATGCGCTGCTCTATGTTCCGTCCTTTATTCCTTTTTTCGTTGCCGCCGCCCTTGCCTATCACCTGTTCGCGACGAAAGGGTCCGGCCCGGGAGAGATTTTTGCGCAAACGTTTCACCGTATCCGCGGCCCTGTTCTCGCTCTCTTCGGCGCGCTGGTTTTCGTGCAGTTGTTGATTATCGACGGTGAAAACGCTTCAACGATGATCATCGGCACGGCGTTGGCCGGGGGCACAGGAGAAGGATGGCGTTTCATGGCCCCCTTTCTCGGGGCTCTCGGCAGCTTTTTCTCGGGTTCCAACACCATATCGAACCTGACCTTCGGCGGTATTCAGACGTCGATCGCCGCGAATTCCGGTCTCGACCCCCACACCATCCTTGCCTTGCAATCGGCTGGTGGAGCCATGGGAAACATGGTTTGCATCCACAACATTGTGGCCGTTTGCGCGGTCCTCGGTATCAGTCGCAGCGAGGGAAAGATACTAAAAAAGACCGTGCGCCCGCTCCTCCTTTACGGGGCCGCTCTTGCCGTGGCCGTTGCAGTCGGGATGTGATACCTTCCTTCCGTCAATTCCAGTAACGACGGCTCCCGGTTTAATCGTGCGGGTGGTTGCCGAGAAGACGGGCGCCGGCCCCGCGGAGTTTTGGGAAGGGAGGCGTGAGCCATTGGCGCGGAAGGGCGAGGCCGGGGAGGTATTTCGACCGGATGGTGTCCCCGGTTTCGGCGAATTCGACTAGAATTTCGCCTTCGCGCGCATAGAAGCGGTGGGCGTGGGTCTCCGGGTCGAGGATCCAGTATTCGTTGACTCCGTGTTCCTCGTAGGCGGCGAATTTCGGGCCGATGTCGCGTTCGGCGGTGTTCGGCGAGAGGGCTTCGACGACGAGGGTCGGGGCGAACGGTATGTAGGTGTCGCCGGTGCGGGCCTGTTGCTCCGGGGTGAGGTAAACGAGATCCGGCAGGAAGACATTGCGCGAACTCAGGCGCACGGCGACACACTTGCGGTAGAGGACGCCGAGACCGCGCTCTTCGATGAAGATACGAAGCAGGTTGTCCAAGAAAGTTGAGGAGGGCGGCGTGTTTGAGACTGACCGGGGAGTGCATGGCTTTTTCTCCGTCAATGAGATCGGCGTGGACACCGGGGCGGAGCCACTCAAGGAAGTCGTCCGCAGTCCAGAGACTGCGCTCCACCGGCTTATCCTCGCGCCCGTGGACGCCCGGTTAGCGAGCGGAATACCCCGCGGTTCCTGTCGGTTGTTGTAGTCAAGCAACGGGTCTAATTGATTAACACACAGAAAAATTTATTGACGGTTTTCAAGCTGGAGGCGAGGTCGGATGAATGAGTCGCCTGGGTTCCCGGAGCAGGGGGGCGGGTTAAGAGCATCCGGTGGTGAGACTCCATAGTCTCGCGGTCGGTGATGCCGACAGGGGGGCGCGTCAGTCCAGTTCGACGAGGATTTCGCGGGGGCTGGAGCCGTTTTCAGGACCGACCATGCCTTGGTCCTCGAGGATTTCCATGATGCGCGCGGCGCGGTTGTAGCCGATCTTGAGGCGGCGCTGGAGCATGGAGGTGGAGGCCCGGCGCGAACTGCGGATCACTTCGATGGCATCGGGCACGAGTTCGTCGTCCCACTCGCCTTCGGAACCGCCCTCGCCGCTCGGGTCCTCGCCCTCTTCGACGGTGCGCTGGAATTGTTCGTCGAAGACCGGTTCGCCGTTGTGTTCGGAGATGTATTCGACGATGCCGCTGATTTCATCGTCGCCCACGAAGGCGCCCTGTGAGCGCACGAGGTCGGCGGAGCCGGGCGGAAGGAAGAGCATGTCGCCCTTGCCGATGAGGTGGTCGGCGCCCTGTGTGTCGAGGATGGTGCGTGAGTCGACTTTGGAGGCGACTTTGAAGGCGATGCGGCTGGGAAGGTTGGCCTTGATGACGCCGGTGATGACGTTCACGGAAGGCCGCTGCGTGGCGAGAATGAGGTGGATACCGGCGGCGCGGGCGAGTTGGGCGAGGCGGGCGATGCCTGTTTCGATGTCGGCGGGGGCGACCATCATGAGGTCGGCCAGTTCGTCGACGACGCAGACGATGTAGGGCAGCTTTTCGGGCAGTTCGGTTTCGGTGTCGGGATCGCGCGGTACTTCCACGGCGGCGGCCGCGGCGGCGCGTTCCTCGGGTGAGAGGGAGGCGTCGATCTCCGCCGCGCGCGCCTCGGCATCGCGGGCGTCGTTGCGGTTCTTCGCCATCTTGGCGTTGTAGCCGGCGATGTTGCGCACACCCACCTGAGCGAAGATCTGATAGCGCTGCTCCATCTGGTTGAGGAGGTATTTCAGCGCGTTGGGCACTTTCTTGGGATCCGTGACAACGGGGACCAGCATGTGGGGCAGGGTGTTGTAGACCTGCATTTCCACGATCTTGGGGTCGACCATGACGAAGCGGATGTCATCGGGGCTCGAATGGTAGAGCAGCGAGGTGATGATCGCGTTGATACAGACGGTTTTGCCCGATCCCGTAGAGCCCGCGATAAGGAGGTGGGGCATCTTCGTGAGGTCGGCGATCATGGGCTTTCCGGACACCTCTTTGCCGAGGGCGACGGGGATCTCGGCCTTGGTGTTGACCCAGTCCTCGGATTCGAGGATGTCGCGGATAAAGACAGACTGCGGCTTGCGGTTGGGTACCTCGATGCCGACGCAGCCCTTGCCGGGGACGGGTGCGAGGATGCGCACGGAGAGCGCCTTGAGGCCGAGGGCGATGTTCTTGTCGAGGCTGAGGATCTTTTCCACGCGCACACCGGCCGCCGGGTAGACGTCGTAGCGCGTGATGACAGGGCCGGCGTGGACTTCGCCCATCGTCACCTTGACCCCGAATTCATCAAGGGTGCGGATGAGCAGATCGGCCGTCTGCTGGTGCATCTCCGTGGTGTCCTCCTCTGGCGGCGGCTGTGGCTCGGAGAGGAGCTTGAGGGGCGGGAAAACAAAGTTGCCGCGTTTGGCCGGCTGGGCGACGTTTGCCTTCTTTGTTTGCTCGCTGGCAATGATTTTGAGGCTGCCGCCGACTTCGCCTGTGGCAGCTTTCTTGAGGGCGAGGTTGCCGGCTGCGGCGGGGATGGCGCTGCCGGTGTCTTCCGCTGCGTCCACGGAATCCTCCGCGTCGACAAGCGGTCGGGAGGCATCGCGCTTTCGCTGTGCGCCGGAGGTGGTCGCGCTTTTATTGTGTGCCGGAGCGGCAGATTTTCCGGCGGTTTCATCGCCGGGGCCTTCCACGATGGGATCAAAGGGCTGCGCGGCACCGGCCTGATCCGCCTGCGGGGCGGGTTTGCGCTTGCGCCGGAAGAGCCCGCTGAAGGCAGCGAAAACGGACTTGCGTTTCTTCGGGTCGGCGGCCCCGCTTTTCGCGGCTGCTTCCTCGGCGGACGCACGTGCGGCTTCCTCTTTCATGCGCTCGGCCTTCTTCGCGTTGGCGTCGATCTTGGCCTTGGCCGTCTTTTCCACCTTCTTGAAGCGGTCCCGTTCTTCGCGGTTCTTCGCCCACTCCGCCCGCTTTTCAGCGAAGCGCTTCGCGGCGGCGTCGAGACGCAGACGGGCGTCATTGAAGAGATTGTCCTGAAAGAGATAAATGACGGAAAAGAGCCCAAGGACACCGAAGATAATCAGGCTGCCGAGGAAGCCGAGGAAAGTGGCCATGTACTGCTCGTAGACCACTTTGCCGACGAGCCCGCCGAGGCCGTGGGGGAGGTGGTTGGCGTCGAATAGCGGCAACTCACCGTTGCGCCATTCCAACTGCGTCATGCTTGCGAAGACGGTAAAGGAAAGGAGAATGACGGCGATGGAGGCGATCTTTAGGAGGCGCAGCTTATGGCTGTGCGCGAGGAAAAACATGTAGGCCAGCCACACCGCGAAAAAAGGTATGGCAAATGCCGCGACACCGAGGGTGAGGAAGGCGTAGTAGGCACCGTTCATGCCCCACACGCCGGTGAGTAGTTGGTCGGGCGCATCGGTGTTGAAGCGCGGGTTGTGGGCCGGCGAGTAGACGCCGAGCGAGAAGGCCGAGATGAGCGCGAAAATCAGGGCGAGGATTCCGAGCAGCGGGCGCGGCCGCGCACCGCGGGGGCGGAAGGACGCTGTCGGCGAAGAGGTTTGTTTACTCGTTTTGCCCATTTTTATATCGGCCTGATCGTGAGAGACCTGTGCGACCCTGACAAGGTCGGAATGGGATTTGACGGGAATTTAGCGACTGTGCTTAATATTGGGGAATGGAATACCTACTTTTCAAGCCTCTTTACCAAGAAAGGGTGTGGGGCGGTCGTGCGTTTTCGTACCATCTCGGGCGCAGGCTGCCCGAGGACCGCCCTATCGGAGAGAGCTGGGAGATCGTTGACCGCGACGAGGCGAACTCCGAGGTCGCGGGCGGTCGGTTCGCGGGAAAGACCCTCCGCTCCGTCATCGAAGAAGATTGTGCGGCGGTGATGGGACCGGGCTGGGCAGCGGAGCGGCGCTTTCCGATTCTCGTGAAGTGGCTCGACTGCCGCGAGCGCCTGAGCCTCCAAGTGCATCCGCCCGCCGCCGTCGCCCCGGAGCTGGGCGGCGAGCCGAAGACCGAGAATTGGTACATCGCCGGGACGACGGGAGACGCCGCCGTCCTCGCGGGATTGAAGCGTGGCGTCACGCGGGAGGCCTTTGAAGAAGCCCTGCGCTCCGGGAAGCTCGAGGGGTTGGTCTGGCGCCTGCCTTGCCGCCCCGGTGACTCGCTTTTTGTCCCGAGCGGACGTATCCACGCCATCGACGCGGGCAACCTCATTCTGGAGATCCAGCAAAACTCCGACACCACCTACCGCGTCTACGACTGGGGCCGCAAGGGGCTGGACGGCAAGCCGCGCACATTGCACGTGGAGGAATCGTTGAAATCCATCGATTTCAATGACTTTGAGCCGGAACTGACCCACCCGGAAGGCGACCGGCAGGTGCTGGCGCAGTCGGAAGAATTCACCCTGCACCGTATCTCGCTGGAAAAAGGGGAGTCGCTTGATTTCGTCGGCGGGCGCCAGCCGCGCATCCTGAGTGTTGTGCGCGGAGTCCTGAAAGAGCGTCGGCTCAAGCGGGTTCTCGAGGCGGGCGACAACGCGCTGCTGCCTTACTCGGGTGATTTCTCCTTCCAGGCGGAGGAGCCCGCCACCGTCCTCGTGACGGAGGATTTCGCCTGACACCCCTCTCCCGGCGTGTGATCATCCGTTTGTCATGGGTTGTGTATTCCGGCTTTTCCTCACGCTCTTCGCGGCCTGCCTCGCGGTGGTCATCCTGATCTTCGGCGGGGCGTGGCTCATTGGGCAGTACGCGCCGGCGCAGGCCGCCCGTTACGTTGAGAAGCGTACGGGCTACGCGACGGAGGTCGGCAGTGTGCGCGCCAACCCCTTCGACGGCTCGCTCCGGGTCACCGGTGTGCGCATCGCCAACGCCCCCGAGTTCGCCGAGGGCGATCTCCTCGTCCTCGACGAGTTATTTGTCGATTTCGATGTTTCCGGACTTCGCACCCGCGAGCGGCGGTTTTCCGCTGTGCGTGTGTCCATCGACCGCCTCGGCTATGTGGAGCGTGAGGACGGCGCAAGCAACTGGGATGAGTTTCTTGAACAACTTACGGTCCGGGTCGAAGAGGAACCCGGCGACGGCGTAGCTGAGCGCGGCGAAGCCGCCCGTCCCTACCATATCGACAAGCTGTATATGCGTGTCGGTGAGGTAGTCATCTATCCGGAGCCCGGCGAACGAAGGTCGGCTCGCGAACCCCGCGTCATCCGTGTCGACAAAGTCGTCGAGGCGGAAAACGTGACAGACCTGCCGGCGGAGCTGGAGGCTTTTGCCGAGGAGTTGCGCGCCGCGGGCGCGCCGGGGCCTCTCCGGTTTTTGCGCGGTCTGCGCCTCATGCTCTCCGAGGTGCCGGAAGAGGGCGCACGCACTTTCGAAGGGCTGCGCGAAGCCCTCGGGGACCTCGTGCCGGGCGTCGGCGAAAGTGGCGACGGTGAACCGGCAGAGTGAGTAATGGCGAATCGGCGGGTGCCGCCAGTCGTATTGCATCGTTCGTGTGCGGACTTTTGCCGCTGTTCGCACTGCGCCTCCTTGCTCCGGATCGAACGGGGCCGTAGGTTGGATCCTTATGAGGCGTTTCACGCGATTATTCCGCGAACTGGACGAATCGAACCGGACATCGGCGAAAGTCGCGGCGATACGGCGCTACTTTGGCGAGGTGCCCGCCGCTGACGCGGCATGGGCACTGTGGTTTCTTGTCGGCAACCGCCTGCCGTCCGTGGTGCGGAGCAAAACGATGCGGACGTGGACCGCCGCTCTCGGCGGCTACCCTGACTGGTTGGTGGCGGATTGTTATGAGCGGGTGGGGGACCTCGCGGAAACCGCCGCGCTGCTTCTGCCGGTCGGCGGAAGCGGAACGAACGAACCGCTCACCGACTTTGTCGAGCAACGTATTCTTCCGTTGCGCGACTGGGATGAGAGCGTGCGCTTTCAGTTGATGCGGGCGATTTGGGCCGACCTCGACCGGGAGCAGTCGTTGATCGTGCACAAGCTGCTCACCGGCGGCTTCCGCGTGGGTGTTTCCAAAGCTCTGGTCATCCGCGCCCTCGCCGAGGAATTCGGCGTGGAGAATAAAGTCATGGCGCACCGCCTTGCCGGAAAGTGGATGCCGGAGACCGCTTTTTTCGAGGCGCTGCGTTCGGGAGAGGCCACCGATGACCGGCGGTCGCAGCCGTATCCGTTCTTCCTTGCTTGTCCGTTGGAGGGAGAGCCCGAAGACCTCGGTCCCCGCGACGAATGGATTGCGGAATGGAAGTGGGACGGCATCCGCGCGCAGATTGTGCGGCGGGACCGTGAAGTGTTTCTGTGGTCGCGCGGAGACGAATTGATCAATGAAGGGTTTCCGGAGATCGCGGAAAGCGCCGCCGACCTTCCTGACGGCACCGTCCTCGACGGCGAGATCCTTTGTTGGCGTGACGGGCGCCCACTTGGCTTTCAGGCGCTGCAAACCCGCCTGAACCGGCGCAAGCTTACCGCGGCGGTCCTCAACGAAAATCCGGCGGTCTTTCTCGCCTACGACTGTATCGAATGGGAGGGTACTGACCGCAGGGGCGAGACCCTCGAAGCAAGGCAGGCTTGCCTCGCTGAAGCAGTGCGGGGCATCGCGTCGTCCGGGGCCATCCGGCTCTCTGCGGAGGTCGCCGCTTCGGACTGGGCCGATTTGCGGCGGCTCTGGGGCGAGTCGCGGGAACGGGGCGTGGAGGGGTTTGTTTTGAAGCGGCGCGGATCGCCGTATGAAACGGGGCGTGTACGCGGGGATTGGTGGAAATGGAAAGTCAATCCCTTTACAGCGGATCTTGTCATGATCTATGCGCAGGCGGGGCACGGCCGCCGCGCCGGGATGTTCACCGACTACACTTTTGCGGCGCGCGACGGCGGCGGCTATATTGCTGTGGCGAAAGCCTACAGCGGGCTCACCGACGCGGAGATGCGCGAGGTCGACCGCTGGATCAAAGCCAACACGCTCGCCCGGCGTGGTCCCGTGCGGACGGTCCCCGCCCGGCAGGTTTTCGAAGTCGCCTTCGAGGCGATCACCGCATCCCCCCGCCACAAGTCCGGCATCGCAGTGCGTTTCCCGCGAATTCTCCGCTGGCGAAAAGACAAAACACCCGAAGAAGCCGACACCCTGGACAGCCTGCGCGCAATGGTGCCCGCTCGCAGGAGCGCGTGACCGTGATAAAATCATGCTTGCTTGCTTAATTTCTCGAAGCTATATCATACATGAGTTATCCCAACTTCCCGCGCTTTTTTGGCGTGAACCGCAGTTTTCTGCGGTTTTGCC
>JAFIGH010000164.1 GCA_020831525.1 Opitutales bacterium | reverse complement strand
CGGTCCGTGGCGAGCGCAAACACCACCGCACCCGGCGGCTGAAGCGCGCCGCTCCGCTAGAGAGCCCCGCGCTTTAGCCGGGGAACTGGCGGTCCGTGGCGAGCGCAAACACCACCGCACCCGGCGGCTGAAGCGCGCCGCTCCACTAGAGAGCCCCGCGCAAAGGAGCCCCGCGCTTTAGCCGGGGAATCGGCGGTCCGCGGCGAGCGCAAACACCACCGCACCCGGCGGCTGAAGCAGTTGGATGGCCGGGCACTCTATCAGGTATCCGCATTCTTGAAGACTCGGTCGAGGAGGGACGGAAGCAACGCCTGCTGTTGTGCCGATGATTGATCAGCAAGGCCCGCTTTTTCCCTGGCCCGGAGGGACAATGCCGCAATCCGCTTTTGGACTGCCATCGGTGGCAAGGGGAAAAGATATCTGAGGAAGGCACTTGGGTTCAATCTTCGGCGGCGAAGGTTTGTGCCGGTGCTCAAGTGAGCAAGCTCGGTCCACACGGTCGGGGTCTTGAAGTGAATATCGACAATCTCCGGGAGAACCTTGTCGGTCTTGATCGTGAATACGGGAAATTCGGGTGAGACATAGCATCCGTCACAACTCTCTGGAACGACACCGAGAGCACCCTCCCAAGCCATAAGCTTCGGATAGGTGAACTCATTTGCTTTCAGTTGAGTGAGCCGATCGTAGGCAAAGTCCATTCCAGTCTTGGCCTCTTTTCGGAAGACGCCTCGTCCAAACGAATAGACGCCTGCGAAGGTGTAGCTTTCCGACTCGATCGCCGCTGTGTCGAGTGGCCGCCATTCAACCAGTTCGCTCATGCGCACATGGCGAATGCCTTTGCAATGTTCCTCGTTGAGGCATGAACGAATAAGGGCCTGCAACTCCTTCTCCGCCTCCTCCCGGAGCTTCCGGATGCGGTTGAGGCGTTGCTCGATGGCGTCGAGCCGGGCGACGATGCGCTCCTGCTCGGCGAGAGGGGGCAGGGGGATTTTCAGTTTGAGGAAGAAGCGCTCATTGAACCGATTCCGCGTGGTCGGGGTGCTGCCTTGGCAATCCTCCTCCACCGTCTTCCAGACCTTCGGAAGTTTGAACCAGTAGCGCAGGTATCGCAGGTTAATCTGCTCCAAACGAACGGGCCGGAAAAGAGGAAACTCATTTGAGACAAAGCAGCCGTCCAATGATTTTTCAATGAGGGCGAACGCGCCTTTCCAAGCATAGAGTCGACTGTAGATGAAATCGCCTTCTTTGACCCGGTTAAGGAGGGATGCCGAGGTTTCCGTTCCCAGTTTCGTCTCCCGGTGAAAAGCTCCCCGACCCTCCAGTCGAACTCCGAGAAGGCGATATTTACCGTCTGGCCGAACCGGCTCAATCCGGTCGACCTGCCCCAGCACCTCCCCCAGCGCCACTTCGGTCCAGCCCTTTCTCATGTCCGCTCCTTCCTCGGGGTTTCTGGGATTGGATCAAGCTCAGCATCGTTTTCTCCGCGCCTCCGCGTCTCCGCGCGAGCCGAATACGGTGCAGCTTGTTCTTCGATGAATTTGTCGAAGTCCGACTCGAACAAGCGGTCCTGACCGATGCGGTATTTCTCGAACTCGGATTCGGCGTGGGCTTTGGCAATCTCGGCTGTGACGCGGCCCGCATCCTGGAGGATTTCCCGGTCGGTCGCCTCGATGAAGCGGTTGAGGCGGGTTTCCCAATCCTGCATGGTCATGGGGATTTCGCGCTGGGCCATGTCTTCGGCTATGTCGAGGTAGGCGTTGACGAGGCGGGAAAGCTGGGCCATTTCGGACTCGGTGAGGTAATTCTTTGCGACACTGACATCGAACTTTTGAATCTTCCCATGCGGGGCGTCTTTCCACGTGGTCAGGCCCATGTGTTGTTTTTCGGCGTCGGCCCGGTCGACGATCAACTCGGCGGCGGTCTGCCCGTGGATTGCCCAGTGCAGTTTGTTCTGCACGGTGGCAAAGAAGCGTTTGGTGGCCGTGGCACTGACATCGTAGTCGAGGGAGGTGGCGTAGATGTCGGTGATCTTCTGGTAGAATTTGCGCTCACTGAGGCGAATTTCGCGGACGCGCTGGAGCTGTTCTTCGAAATACCGTTGGGTGAGGACGGTACCGCCTTCCTTGAGGCGCTCGTCGTCCATGGCAAAGCCCTTGACGGTGTATTCCCTGACCACGGCCGTGGCCCACTTTCGGAATTGCACGGCCCGCTCGGAGTTCACCTTGTAGCCGACGGCGATGATGGCGGAGAGGCTGTAGTGCTGGGTTTCGTAGGATTTGCCGTCGGGGGCAGTTATTCGAAATTTTCGAATAACTGAATCCTCCTTCAGTTCATTGTCGGAGAATATCTTTTTGAGGTGATAGTTGATGGTGTGGGTTTTCACCTCATAGAGCGCACCCATCATCCTCTGCGTCAGCCAGATGTCCTCATCAGCATAGACGGCCTCGACGCCTCCCTTGCCCTGCGCGGCGACGAAGGTGAGGTATTCGACGGCGGACGAGCGCGTGATGGAGGCTTCCTTTTTGCGGGGTTTCTTTTTCATCCCAGGGCCTCCACTTCCAACTTCACTTCCTCCATGAGGCGGAGGATCTCACGCTCTTTTTGGAGGATGCCCGCGACCAGCTTCTCCGGGGGGAGGTGTTCGAGAGCGTCGGCGCTGTTGGGGTTTTTGTGGTCGAGGTTGTAGATGGGCCAGTAGAGGGCGTCTCCGGCGGCCTGTTCTTCGGCCTGCAGGCGGCGTTCGTTGGCGGCGGCATTTAGCTCATCAAGCTTCGCCTTCTTGGTCGCGCTCTTTCCGTTTGCGCGGATCCCGGCCTGAAGCGCTTTGGCCTGCCGCTCCAGTTTGTGAGCGCGCGAGGCGGCTTCGCGGGAGGCTTCCCAATGCGGGGTCGCGGCGGCGACGGCCTCGTCGTGGATCTTTTTGAAGGGAATGGGCCACGCCTGTTCGTTCTCCTCCCGCTTGTCGGCGAGAAACCACTCTTTGCAGGCGGTCATATCCTCCGGCTGCATGGGCATCGTTTTGGTGTATTTTTTGCGGCCTTCGGGGAGCGGCACCTGATAATACCAGATGGTCTGCGTCGGTCCGGTGCGGTCGAAGAAGAGGAGGTTGGCCGGGATGTCGGTGTAGGGGGCGAAGGTGCCCTCGGGGAGCCGGACGACGGTGTGGAGATTGAAGTTTTTGAGCAGGTCTTCCTTGATGCGGGCGCAAACGCCGTCGCCGAAAAGCATTCCGTTGGGGACGACGACAGCGGCGCGCCCGGCCTTGCCCTCCCCGGGGAGATTTGCGGGGGCGCAGAGAATGGAGTAAATACCAGCCATGGAGATGATCCGTAACCGCGGAGGCCGCTCCGACAACCCTTTTCGCAGTTTCTGCGGGTATTCTTTGGCAAACTGGGTTTGAACGGCGGAGGGCGGGGCTGACCGTTGCTTCCGCCTTTCCCAACGCCCGAAACGGGTCGGTCAAAGCCCCTTTGACCGGAGGAAGGTATAGCTGGACTTGAGGCAGTCGAAGGGGTCGCGGTAGCACTGGTCCTGCTCGACGGCATACCAGCGGACGCCGGCGGCTTCGCAGGCCGGGATGATGCCGTCCCAATCGAGATTGCCTTCGCCGATGGGGGCCATGCGGGTCTCGTTTTTGCCTTCGATGACTTCTTTGTCCTTGATGTGGATGACCGGGACGCGTCCGTGACAACGCTCAAGGATACGGGTGCAGTTGAGCCCGGCGTGCTCGATCCAGTAGAGGTCGAGTTCGAGGTAAAGGTCGTCGCCGCCTTCGTCGATGAGGACATCCTCAAGGGTGGGACCCCCGGCCTTCGGGCGGAAAAATTCGTGGCTGTGGTTGTGGTGTCCGAAGCGAATACCGGCCTCCTTCAGTTTGGCGATGACCGGTTTGGCTTCGGCAATGAAGTTGCGGTAGTGCTCATGCGTTTCCGATTCCCCTGAAGGGACACGGCCGATGGCGGTGAAGTCGCAGCCGAGGGTCTGGTGAAATTCAATCTCGCGCGCGGTGTCGTCCTTCAGGGCGGGCCATGGGCGGTGGGTGGCGATGCAGGTGAGGCCGTTGTCGTCGAGCATTTTGCGGGCGGTGGCGGCATCGACCTCGGGCGAGTCGCCGTTCATCGCGCCGACGGCCGACATCTGGACAGCCGTGTAGCCGATATCGCTGAGCTTACGCAGGGTGGCGGCGAGGTCTTTGGCGCTTTTGGTGTGCTCGCGCACCGTGAACATTTGGGCGGCAATTTTGGTTTCCATGGTGGATCGAAGGGATGGGTTTGTAACGGGAAGGCATGGCAAGCGATTGCGGCGGCGGGGTCAAGCATGGGGATCGGGTCTAACCGGAATGGTGCCCGGATAAGCACGTGACTCGAAAGTGGGGTGGGCGTCCCGCCCAATACTGTCAGTTTAGACAACAATTACTGTGGTTTGGCGGAC
>JAFIGH010000057.1 GCA_020831525.1 Opitutales bacterium | reverse complement strand
GTCTACCACTCCGCCGGCATGCCCGCATAGGGGGTCATTTTCCGGACGGAAACGCAGAACGGACCGGACCAACGGATACTCATGTCCGTGTTGCCGCCGCCACCGGAGCACGGGCATTCCTGCCCGTGTTACCGTTGCCGCTCGCAAAGACGAAGAACCAAAGCGGCGCGCCCTTCTTTCCGGATTCGCATTCGGCTCCGTAGCGACGGAGCCCCGCCTCCGTCGACCCGCCGACAAAGCCGTTTGGCCCGGCAACCTCGGGCAACCGCGTCGCACACTGGGTCTCCATCGACGGATTGCTCGCGCGCAAAACCCTCTACATCGGCGGATTCGAGCAGAGCCGCCTGCTTGTAAGCAGCTCGTGGACCATCCCCGCATCTCGACTTCGGCACCCACCGGCGTGGTCGGCACCTACGACCACAAGACCGACGCCACCTCCGCCGCGCAAAACACCCGCAGCTACTACCACGCAGCAATGGTGTCCAAGAGATCGGCATCATAACCTGACATAGAGTGTAAGCGGTCTAAAGAGCCGCACTCCTGCGAGCCAGCGGCGTATCCGGGCGCCATTGACCTCCGGTTCGGTTCAAATGCGAAGAACCGGCGGAAATCTGACTTCCCGATCTCTGATTCTTGGGAACCGGCCCCGGGAAATGCCGGGAAACCTTGTATGCTCGGTTGTGTGGAAGCGGGGAGGGCCAATCCTCCTGCTGCCTGATTATGGTCGCCGTCGGATGGCAAATCGACGAATAATGAACAAGCCGAAAACAGCCATGCTCAATGCTAAGGTTGTGCTTCTTGGTTCAGGAATCTGGCTCATAGTCATTATATTATCCGTACCCATACCTATCTGAGCGATGCTGAATGCGACATCAGCGATTCCATATGTTTCTGAAATAAAGAGTGAGGATTGCTCACTTGGGAAAGCTCTTGTGCGCCAGGGTGATACGCCTGATCTTCCAATGGTGATTTCATCGGGAAAATTATCTGTAATCAAAAGGCCTGTAGTTGTGTAACTTGCTATCAATAGGTCGAAATCAAATGTTCCTGCACGAAAATCAGATCCATCTGTCATTTCGTAATTTCCAGTGAATGTAATGACGAAATTACCTGCGAAGTTCCCGGAACCAACCCCATAGCTCTCTCCGTAACTGAAGTCGCCTCCGGTAGTTGGAGTTAAATTAAGAGTGTCCACATCATTAAGTTCGATGGAAATGGGCTCAAATTGAATGGTTGCGGAAATTGTACGAGTTTCATTGAATCCAGTAGTGATTTCTCTGGAAGCAGAGTATGTTCCACTTCCAATATCCAGAAGCACTCTGTCGAAACTCATCGTTAACTCTTCTGTGTTTACAGATGCCTCAAAATATCCACCCATATTATCAAATGATACATTTTGTGCTCCGGTGCTTAGCGGACTTCTTAAATTCAAGTAGAAATATGGATCTGTAACGGTATTATAATAAAATGTCTGCCCTTTTGCGAGGGAAGCAGCAAGCATTAAAGGAAGCCATATCAGTAAGCCTTTCTTTGCAAGAAGGCCGCGCGCAAACGGATTTGTATTCATTATTTTTGTTCTTTGGGTTTGTTTGTTCTGTTTATATACGAATGAAATTTCACATCCAGTTCATAATTGCGAAGGTATCCCACGGAGCGGATTCAATTATGCCCGGACCCAACGCGGGATTGCACTTTCACCGCAGCATCCACGATTTCCTTCCCTATCTCGTTTTCATCCATCGACGCTTCTTATCGTCTTGGGCGTAGCGGGCGTGAGATCCATTCGTTTCCGTGAATAGATTTCATCTTCGGTTTCCTAACGCCTTTAGGGTCTTGGTCGTCATCTTGCGGTGAAATTTGAAGGAGCGTGCATGGGATTGTCAACGAATCATTTACGGCTGGGCTGCAGTTCGGTGGCAGGCGGCCTACAACCCGCCGTGCGTCAAAATGTCTCCGGACATCGAACGTCCCGATGGTGCTCGGTTTGGGCGAGGGATCGTAGGATTGCGGGCTTTCGCGAGCCGCCGACCGACCGCGAGGATGGCGGTTTGGCCAAAGGCGTGATGCCGTTCGATCCGCGGCGTGCGACTCCCGTGTGTACGCCTTGTCTGTGCCTTGTCCTCGCTGAAGTTAGAGGCCCTCGTCTCCGAGGGCGAAGTTGATTTGGTCGATGCCGGCGAGGGAGAGAGCGTCCATGACTTTGATGACTTGGCGGTGGGGGGTGCCGTCAGCGGGGGCGATGGTGACGACAGCGTCGACGCGGTTGGCTTCGCTGGCCTCGCGGAAGCGGTTGAGCATGGCGGCGAGTTCGGTGAAGCGGGGGGCATCGGGGCGGTCGTAGGCGAACTCGTTGACGATGACCTGTCCCTCAGCGGTGATCTCAATGATCTGCTCGTCGGGCATTTCGACCGGGTCGGTCTGTTCGACGAGGCCCGGCAACTGGAAGGAGATGTCGGCTTCGGCGCGTTCGAGCGAACTCGTGACCATGAAATAGATGAGCATGAGGAAGACGACGTCGATCATCGGCGCGATGGGGATGGAGGGGCGGATTTCGGTCTTCTTGCGGCGGCGGGGCATGGGCGGCTAGAAGGTTTGGTAGGTACCGTAGATGACGTTGAAGGCACCGGCTTCGGCGCAGGCTTCGAGGACGCGGCGGATTTCGCGGAAGGGCATCTCGCGCTCGGCGCGGACGTAGATCTCGATTTCGGGGTCGGCGGCGACGGCCTCGCGCACGCGGCGCTGCATTTCCTCAAAAGAGACGGGTTGCGCACCGATGTAGAGAAGACTCCCGCCCTCGGCGTCGAAGCCGATGGAGACGGTGCCGCGCGAGCCGAGGTCCTCGGGCACGGCGCTGCGCTCCGACTCCGGGAGGTCCAGCTCGACTCGTTCGTCGCGCGCGAGGGTGCTCACGGTCATGAAAAAGACCAAGAGGAGGAAGACCATGTCGATCATCGGGGCCATCTGGAATTCCTCCTCCGGCTGCTCGACCTTCCTGCGCTTCATGCCCGTAGAATTGAAGCGGATGTGCGTCCGGCGTCAATGGTGGTGCCTTGAGGGCGCGGATTGTGGCGGGAGAGGGAGACGAAGAGGTGGTGGTAGAGACTTTTAGGTGGCTTCGGCGAGGTGTTCGGCGAGGCGGGGGTAGAGGGCGCGGACGGCTTTTGCGGCGGCTTGGCGGAAGAGGTCGTTCACTTCGTCGGGGCCGAGGGCGGTGACGAGGCCGGTTTGTTCGCCGCGCACGACGCCGAGGTCGTGGCGCGCGCCGTTGACACGCAGCGAGGCGGAGAGGCGGCAGTCGATCTGGTTGGGGATGGTCTGCCGCCACTCCACGATGTTGATGATGAGGCGCGGGGCTTCCGGCGGGGCAGCACCCCGGCCTGCGCGGCGGACGATGTAATCACCGCTGTACTCCTTTCCGTCGAAGACCTCCTCAATGGCTTTGGTAAGGAGGTATTCCTCGTCGATACTCAGGCTGCCCCGGGTTTTGTCGATCAGGACGTGCAGGGTTTCCCGTGCGTCGCCGGCGGTGGCGGGGCGGTCGGCGACGGCGCATCCGGTGACGGCGGCGAAGACGGCAAGGCTCAGGGCGGGGAGGAGGAATCCGTGTTTCATAGAGGCTCTGTTTCGGGTTGAAAGGTTATGAATACAGCATTGGCGCGTTGCGGTCAAGCAGACGCGCCGGTGTTGACGCCGTGGGAAAAGCGCGTGCCATAGCCGGTATGAACGAAAACGACGAAGGACCGACGGGGGCGATTTGCCGCGACCTGCCCTCGCCCTATATTCCGCACGGCGCGACGGGCCTGTTGCACCTGCCGCGCTTCGTCGCGAAGATACGCAAGCACTTGCGCGGCGAGTTGCCGAATTCCTACCAGCGGAATTTCTGCCGTGGATTCGACCGCTTTCTGTGTCTGCATCTCGGCATCGACCCGGAGGACGTGGTTGCCTGCGTGCGGGAGACGGGGGATGACGACACCGCGCTCGACGCCCGCCTGCTTGCGCTCTTTCCGGAGGATCGAAGGGTGCCCAAGTGGAACCGCGAACTTGTCCAGAAAGGTATGAGCAAACTTGGGCGCGAGGCGTTGCAGGAGGCTAAGGACAAGATGGGCGCGGGCCAACGCGGCGATCTTCTGTCATTTGCCGACATGATTGACTTCGACGAGGGACGCATCCCGTGAAGAGACTCCGCGCGGCGGCTTCCTCCGCGCCTGACGGGTCCGCGGTGCCTTCCCGCTCGACCTGGCCGCTGGCAAGAGGTTGCTATTCAGGGGCGAAGCGCCCAAAGTGTTTTCGATGATGCTGCTGGCCGAGACGACACCGATGGTTCCGGAGGCGTTTGTGCCTCTTGTCTATGTTTTCCTGATTCTTTGGGGGCTCATTGACTGCTTTTTCGGGTTCCGGATCTTCCGTCTCACGCTTGCGATTCTTCTTGCGATGATCGGAAGCCTCGTGGGGGCATGGCTGGGATTTGTCATCGTTGAAGGCTCATGGGCACTGGTGCTGGGCGGATTCGTCCTCGGCGCGGTGGCTGGAGCGCTCTTTGCCATGCCGCTTTACCGCGTGGCGGCGGCGGCGCTCGGGGTCGTATGGGCCTTCGCCGTGGTGACGCCCTACCTGCAGGGTTTGCCCGACTGGTGGTTTTGGTTGGCGGTAGGGGTGGTGTGCCTTCTCGCAGCCATTCTCGCAATTTACCTCGCGACGGCCCTTATCATGCTCATGACGGCCTACGGCGGCGCGGTGCGGGTGGTCTACGGCGTCTGGTTTTTTCTCGGTGGGCCGCATGTGCTCGAGTTCCTGCACAATGAGGACGTTTCGCCGGAGATTCCGGTGGGGCGGATCGTCCCGCTCGTGGCCGTGCTGGTGCTGGGGACTGTCGGTTTCCTCGCGCAGGCGTGGGCGGAGCGCAAACGGACGGGCTGAGGCGAAGGCCCGAACCCTGTCAACCTGTGTGCGGTGCGGAGGCTGCCGCGGTCCGCAGCTTGCACCGCTGCCGTTCTACCCGTCCCGGCTGCCTTGATGCCATTCGAGGTCATGCCGGGCGGGGCCGACGTTGCGGTCGTCAATCGCCGCGCGTGCGTTCCGGCGGGTTGAAAACGATGGGGGCGACAACGCGCACGCGCACGGGGGTCTCGCGGAGAACGGCGGGTTCGAAAGTCCAGTCGTTCACGGTTTCGAGGACGACGTTGTTGAGGCGGTTGTTCGTGGAACTCTGGATGGTGACTTCGTTGGGCTTCCCATCGCGGTCGACGATGAACCGGACCACTACGGTTTCCGGGCGCATGATCAAGATGGCGGTGTCGGGAAGACGATTGTCGCGGGGCGAGGGAAGTGAATCCACCTGGTCGGGCGAAAAGATACGCTCGATAGAGACAAGTTCGAGAGTTTGGCTGTGTTCACCGTTTGGTTCGAGTTCGACGACGACTTCTTCGGGAAGGAAGTTCTCATGGCGGACCGTGCAGCGCATGCGCTGCGGACGGAGTCCTTCGAGAGAGAGCGGGGTGGTGCCGAGAAGGGTCTCGCCGGACCAGACTTCGGCGCCTTCGGGTTCTGTCTCAATGGTGAGACGGGCCTCCGGGTATTCCATGAGGACTTCCGCCCGCTCGTTGCGGCGGACCGTGACGGGACGGTTGAAGTTGGGCCATTCATCGCGCTCGAAGACGACGCGATAGCCGCCTGGCGCGATTTCTTCGAAGTCCGCGGGTGTGGTCCCCGCGATTTCGTTGCGGCCGTTGTCCTCCGTCGGGACGAGACGGAAGGATACTCCTTCGGGAGTGGTGCGGACAGCGAGGGTGCCGCTGACGGGACGGAGTGTGATCTCGTCGAGGGCCGTGGTTTCGCGGTCGGCTACGGTGGCTTCGAACGTCTCGGGTTCGTAGCCGTCCAGCTCGACAGCCACTTCGTAACTGCCGGCAGGTACGGATTCAAGCCGCAGCGGGGTGGTTCCGGCGTCTTCACCGTTCAAGCGCACGGAGGCACCCGACGGCTCGGACTCCACAGCCAGTGTGCCGGCAAAGGCGCGCATTTCGATGCCGTCGAGCGCGGTGGTGTCGCCGTCGGTTACTTCAGCTTCGATGCTGAGGGGCTCGTGGCCTTCCATCTCGAATGTCACGGCGTGCCGACCGACCGGCAGTTCGTCGAGGCGAAGCGGTGTAGTCCCGACCGCTTCTCCGCCGAGGGTGACAGAGACGCCTTCCGGGACGGTGGCGAGGGTGAGGACGCCGACCGGGTCCGGCTCGGGCTGGGGCTCCGGCTCCGGCGCGGGACGGGGCTCCGGAGCGGGGCGTTCGGCCGGAGCAGTGGGACGTTCGGTGCCCGCGGGCGGCGCGAGGGCGATGGAGGGCTCTTCGCCGGAGTCACCCGATGCGAGGAAAAAGATGATGATGCCAAGAAGGAGGAGAGCGGCGACGGCACCGCCGATGATGAGGGGAACCGGCTTTTTGCGCTCCGCTCCTTTATCGCGCGGAGCGGGGGTAGGCGGCGGCGCGGCTTTCTCCTTTTTCTTCGGAGGTGCGGGCGACGCCGGGACGGACTTCTTCGCGGCTGGTTTCGCGGGGGCTTTTTCCGCAGGAATGCCCGCTGCGGGGGTGCCCGCGGGCGGAGCGTCCTTCGCTCCGGCGTCCAGCTTTTGCGGTTGTGCGGCGGGCGTTGCAGGGGAGCGGACGGCCAGCGCCTTCAAGACCTCTGGCAAGGCCGCGGCCTGCTTCCAGTCGACACTCGCGAACGCGGATCCTCCGGAGGCACCGACCGAATGCCATAGGGGAAGTAGCCCGCGAACGGATTCGATGGTGCGTGCGTCACTTTCGAATACGGGCTGCGGGGACTCCGCAGGCAGGGCGGTCAGTTCCAGGCTTTCGGCAATCTGCGTCTCCATCCAGCGGGCGGCGAGCGGAACGCGGGTAAGGACGAGGTTTTCCGGTTGCACGCCCGCCGTCGTTGCGAGACGGTCGACGCAATCCTGTAGACTGGCGCTGAAGTCTTTCAGCAACGGCATCGCTACTTCGGAGAAGTCGTAGACACCGTCATAGAAGAGCTTGGCTGCCGAACCGATGAACTTGAGATTGAGCTGCGCTTGGATGGCCGCGAAAATATCGTTGAACCCGATACCGAGGGTATCGGCCCCGGCAAGCCCGCCTTTGTTTGCCAGTATGACCAGTGTCGAGGCGTTCGACACGGCGACGGCCACGGCGCATTGCGTCTCGCCCTTGCCGTGAAGGGCGGAGAGGTAGGCGAGCGTGGAAAGCGGCTCGGTCTGTATGCGGGGCTCGCCCGCATGGACACTCCTTGCGAGTTCGCGCGCAAGGTCGATGTCGCGGAAAGGTGCGAGGGCGATGAGGAGAGGGCCTTTGCCTTGGTATACCTCGCCGGTATCGGCCCGCAAGGCGGCGGCGGCGAGGTCGCGGGCGTTGCAGGCAAGGCGCCCTTCCAGCTGGCTCGCCCACTCTTCAACGCCCCCTTTGGGAGGCCATCCGCCGTCGGGCACAAAGAGGACCGGCGACTCCGCTTTGGCGATGGAATGGGTGACTGCGCATTTGGCGTCGTGGTCGCCCCGGAGCTTCTCGGAGAGAAGATCGCGGAAATCCCCGCGGGTTTTCGGGCTGTGGAAGTAATAGCCGTCGATGTGGAGACGTTCGCCTGCCGCACGGGCCCGCGCGGCAAAGTAAGCGTCGTCATACTGTTCAAGGAGCAGTTGGAGGGTGTCGCTCATCCGATTTCAAAGTTTAGTGGGTTAGTTTGCACGTTTACCTGCCGGAAGATCAAGTCAGGCGATAGGGGTTTGCACCTAACCACGTTAAAGGAACTGTGAAATTTTTGGCGCGCGCATCCGGTAAGGGGTAGGCTGTCATGCCCACGCGGATTGCACAAGTAACGGTTTGTAAGCCCCATAGGATAATCTCGCAGTTTTTCGAATCCCGCGAATTGAATTTCCCGCTGGATTTCCCGCATGCCCCAAACGTCTTGACACATTGTAGTGTCGGGGCAAGAGATTTTGGCTGTCTAAGGATGGGTGTTTTCCCCCGATTTTTCGGGATCCGGATACCCATTTCCGCCGAGGTGTTTTCACTATCATAAACCGAAACCAGTTACTCCCATGTCCGAGACAACCACCCGAGAAAGAGAAGCCGCCGCGGAAGAAACCGCTGTCGATGGAATTGAGGAACGCCGTCTGCGCTCAGCGCGCCGTGCCCTCGAAATGGAGCGGCAGGAGATCGACGAGGAGTGGGAGTCCTTGAAGAAGGAGCGCGCGCGCCTGAGCGATGCGGAAGCGTCGTTTGAGGAGCGCATGAGTTCGGCGGAGGTTGAGTATGCCTCCCGAAAGCAGGAGTTGGACAGCCGTGCGGCGGAACTTTCGGGCCTTGCCGAGCAGGAGGAGTTTCTGCGCCAGGCGAAGGAGGAGTTCAAGGTCGAGGTGGCGCACACCGAGGAGGAAAAACAGCGTCTCGCCGAATGGGAGGAGAACCTGAAAGTGCTTGAAGCGGAGGTGGAACGCCGTCGCTCGGTTGTGGAGGCGGAAATCCGCAAGACGGAGCAAGACCTTGAGCAGGCGCGCAAAGCGATAAGTGCCGAAGAAGCGACGCTCGCCTCCCGGCGCAAGGAACTGGACGGGGAGTGGGCAATCTTTGAAAAGGAGAAATCTGAACTGGAGGAGAGTGTGGGGGCGGAGCACGCACGTCTGAAGCAGGAAGCCGAAAAGAATGCAAAGGAGTCCGCCCGCCGCGATGAAATCCTGCGCCGCCGCACGGCGGAGCTGGATAAAGAGGAAAAGCGGTTGAAGGAGCTGACGGCGCGGTTGGAGGCGCAGGAGAGCGATCTTGCCAAACAACGCAAACAGTTGGAGACGCGCGAGGCGGAGCAGTCCGCCCGCGAGAAAGCACTCGGGCAGGACCTTGAGGTGCTGGCCGAAGAGCGTTCCCAGCTCGAAAAGCAGCGTGAGTCGCTCGACGCGGCATCCACTGCGCTGGAGGCGCGGGAAGCGGATATCGTCGCGCGTGAGATGCAGGTGGAGAAATCTCTCGAGGAGCACAAGGCGCGCTTGGACAAAGCTTTTGAAGAGCAACGTGGCTCCCTGGAGGGCGGCATAGCGGAGAAGCGGGCGGCCCTTGAGGCGGAGTTCGAGGAACTCGAAACTTCCAAGGCCGACCTCGGGCGGCGGGAGAAAGATTTTGCCGCGAAGCTCGCGCAGCAGGCGGAGGCCGAGGAGACACTGGCCGCCGAACGCGAGGCGCATGAGAAAGAGGTCTGGAAGGAACGCGGCGAGTTGGAGAAACTCCGCGAGACGGTTGCGGACGAGGAGAAGGCCTTGGCGGCGGGGCGCAAGAAGCTCGAAAAAGAGTCGGCGGCATTGAAGGAAGAGGCGAAGCGCAACAAGGAACTGCGCGCCGGGATCAACGAGCAGCGGCTTGCCAATCTGCGCGAGGCGGGTGAAATCGCAGACCGTAAGACGGCGATGGCGGAGCGCGAGGAAGCCTTGCAGACAGCGGAACAGGAAATCGAAGCCAAGCGCGGCGAAATCGAGTCCGAACTGGAAGAGCGGCTCGAAGCGGAACGCGCCGCACTCAAGCAGGCCAGGGAAGCAGCTGATGCCGCGTTCGCTCGCGCCGAGGCTGACCGCGAAGCAGTTGAGGCCGCCAAGCAGGCACTGCGTGACGAGCGCAAGGAGTTTGATGCCCGCCGCCGTGCCTTCCTCAAAGAACAGGAAGCTCTTCTCATAAAAGAGACGGAGCTGCGCGAATGGGAAGACAGGCTCGAGGAGCAGGCTGCCGACGCGGAGGGCGAAGCTGAGCCGGCCCGGCGTGAGGCCGCGGGCGCATCCTGAGGGGTAATCATCCGGACAATACGTTAGCTCGCCGGGAGACTATCCGCCTCCGGTCGTGGGCGGCGGCCTTTATCCTGAGCGCTTTCGTTGGCGGCCGGAAGAACGTCCCTTCCGTCTGCCGCCGCCGCTTGCTTTTTGGGCCCCGCTTACTTTTTGGCTGCCGTCGCCGGCATTGCGGGCGCGGTCGTTTCCTATCGGATCGCCGCTCTTTTTTCCATGGTTGCCGCTGCGCCCTCTCTGGCCGCCGCTTCTTCCTTTGCGGTCGCCGGAGGCTTTACGGGCTTTGTTTTCGGCTGATTTCTTGGGGTGGCCGCCGGTTGCCGGGCCCTTGCCCTTTGCCTCGGCCTTGGCCGCTTTTTCCGCGGCGGATCTCTCAAATTCGGCAAGAGCGAAATCGACCTGGCGCTTGAAGCGGTCGACGCGGTGAACGACGACTTGCACGGTTTCGCCCGCGCCGTAGGTCTTGCGCGTGCGGCGTCCGCGGAAGGCGGCGTTGTCGTCAGTCACTTGATACAGGTCGTCTGTGAGCGTGGAGGCGTGGACGAGTCCGTAGGCGAGCGACTCGGTCAGCTCCACGAACATGCCGTGGTTCTTGATTTCGAGGATGACGGCGTCGAAGACGGACTTCTTTTCCTTCGCCGCCTCGCGCTCAAAGAATTCCAGGAGTTTGACCTTGTTGGACTCACGTTCGGCTTCGGTGCTATTTTGCTCTGTAAGCGAGAGGTGCTGGGCGAGGGGGCTGAGCTTCGCCAAAGTGTAGCGTTCGTTGTCGCCCCCGCCCTTTTCTTTCCTGCCGTCGCCCGAGAGATTGCGGGCGAAGATGCGGTGGACGACGAGGTCGGAGTAGCGGCGGATGGGCGAGGTGAAGTGGGTGTAGTGCTGCTTGCCGAGCCCGTAGTGACCGTCCGGTGACGCGCGGTAGCCGGCCTGCTTGAGGCTGCGCAGCAACTGGATGCGCAGCATGTGGGCCTGCGGGTGCTTGCGGATTTTGGCGAGGAGAGAGAGGATGTTTTTCTTTGTCGTCAGGTCGCCCGCGTCGATTCCCACGGTCTTCATGTAGGTGGAGAGATCTTCGAGCTTCTCGGTTTCGGGCTTATCGTGGACGCGGTGTATGGCGGGGATGCGGCGATGGTTGAGGGCCTTGGCCACGGCTTCGTTGGCGGCGAGCATGAACTCCTCGACGAGTTGGTGGCTCTCGTCGTGTTCGACGAGGACAATGCGGTCGGCATATCCCTGCTCGTCGACGTAGATTTTGGTCTCGGGCATGTCGAGGTCGAGGCTGCCCGACCGCATGCGCCGCTTGCGCAGGCGCGAGCCGATGTCCCAGAGGCCGCGGATGGCGGTTTGCAGCTTGCCCAGTTCCTCGTTGGAGAGCGACCCGAGCGGGCGTCCCGTTGCTCCGGTCTGGTGCTTGGGCGGGGTGGGGAGTGCGCGGATTTTGGCAAAGTCGTTCTCTTTCATAAGCGCGTAGGCCTGCTCATAGGTGAGGCGCTTGGCGCTGCGGATGACGGAATCGGCGAATTCGGTTTTCTCGATCTTTCCGTTTTTCGTGAAGTGGATGAAAACCGATTTGGTGAGGCGGTCTTCGCCTTCGACGAGGCTGCACAGGCCGTTGGAGAGGGCGTGCGGGAGCATGGGAATGACGGTGCCCACGAGGTAGGTGGAATTGCCGCGTTCGCGTGCCTCGGCATCGAGCGCGGTGCCGGGGCTGACGTAGGCGCTGACGTCGGCTATGTGTACGCCCACGCGGTGGCCGCCGTCCTCTAGCGGTTCGATGGAGAGCGCGTCGTCAAAGTCCTTCGCATCCTGCGGGTCGATCGTGAAAACGTGGGTACGGCGTAGGTCGACGCGGCCCTTGAGATCCGACTTCGGGACGCGCGCCGGGAGCTCCGCTACTTCTTCGACGACTTCGGCGGGAAACTCCGGGTCGAGGTCGTATTGGCGGAGGATGGCATGGTACTCCGCGCCGGGTGTGTGTGTCTTGCCGAGGACTTCGATGATCTCGCCTTCGGGATTGAGGTGGCGTTGCTCCCAGTCGAAAAGCTTCACGACCACCTTGTCGTCGATCTTCGGCTTGGGCGAGAGACGGCTCTTCTCCGGCTCGGGTACGAGGATGTCCTGGATGATGCGCGGATCGTCGGGGATGACGAAGTGGAACATCTTGCTGCGCTTGAGCGTTCCGGCGAGGACGGTACGCTTGCGTTCGAGGATGCGGATGACGCGCGCCGACTCGGCGTCGTCGCCGAGGGGGCCCTTCCGCCGCCGGTACCGTTCCAGCTTGCGTTTGGGAATGATGCGGCAGACGACGTGGTCGCCGTGCATCGCCACCCATGTGTCTTCAGCGCGGACTTGCAGCGGTGCGGGCGGCTTCTCGTCCGGCGCGGCGTCGGGAAGGAGAATGGCGGCGCCGCTCTGCCGGAAACGCACCCGGCCCGTCACGAGATCGGCGTCGCGCGGGAGGCAGAGGCGGTTTTTCTTCAGCCGCACGAGCGTGCCTTGCTTGAGGTGTCGCTCGATCTCCGCGCGGAAGTCCTCCCGCTCTCCCGCCGCTATGTCCAATTTTTCGGCGAGGCGCTCGGCGGGGAGCGGAACATAGTCGCGGCGTTTTAGGAGTCCCAGCAGTTGCGGAAGATAATGCATCGTTCTTTCCAAGCACATTCGAAAGGATGACGCAACGCCTGGAGCGTCGGGGCAGATTAGTTTCGTCGATTTTCCAGCTCAGTTTGGCAAATCGTCCGCAAAGGCCGGTGAATAATGGTCGGGGCGACAGGATTTGAACCTGCGACTTCTACGTCCCGAACGTAGCGCTCTACCAGGCTGAGCCACGCCCCGATGACCAAAGAAAAAAGGAGATTCTGTTTCGCCGCCGTTCGTCAACCCCAAAAGCGGTGTACGCAAAAAGTCCCGCCTCCGGGGAGGCGGGACGAGGTTGAAATTCAGTGACTCGTCCTTGCGGGCGCGGGATCAGTCTTCGCCTCGGGGCGCGGGTGCCGGAGCGGGCGGCGCGTCTTGGCCCTGTCCCTGCTGCTGCTGCATCTGCTGTTGCTGCATCTGCTCCATCTGCTGCATGAGACGCTGGCCTTCTTCGATGAGATCCTGCGTTTCCGGCTCGACGCGTTCCATCTCGGAGATGAGCACGGCGCGGAATTCCTCCTGCGCTTCAACAACGCTCTCCGACTGCATGGCGGCCTGGCGGGCCGGCGCGATGCGCTGGTCGAGCTGTTGGTATTCCTGGATGCGCGCCTGCACTTCCTCGGAGGGAGGCGTGGTCGGATCCTGGAGTTCGGGATGGGCCATCAGTTCCTCCTGGAGTTCCTGATGCTCATCGAGCGCGGAGGCGAGATCCTCGTCGCTTTCAAGGATACGGTCGCGCACCAGCTCATCGAGTTTCTCGCGCTGTTCCGATACCTTGTCTGTCTCCATGGCGCGCTCCTGCGCGGCGGAGAGGCGTGCATCGATCTGCTGGAGGCGCATATTGGCCTGCTGCATGGGGTTCTCCTGTGCGGGCGGCTGTTCCGCCTGCGGGGGGGGGCCTTCCGGTGCCTGTGCGTGGACCGCCGCCCCGATTCCCATCGTGAGGAAGGCGGCCATGGCCGCGGCGAGGGGCTTGGAGGCCCAGGATTGTATTGTCTTTCTTTGCTTAAGCATAGAGAGGGTGAGTCGGGCCGGGCGTCCAATCCGTTCAAAATCGGCGTTTTTTGGCGAAAACCGGCAAAATGGGGCGTAAATGCAAACAAGCCCGGGCGTCTTTGCCTAGCGCTTCAGGGCGCGCTCGATCTCTCGATCAGCTTCGCGGGTCTTGAGGTCGTGGCGTTTGTCGTAGGTCTTCTTCCCGCGGCAGAGCCCGACGAGGACCTTCACGAGGCCCTTTTTGAAATACATTTTGACGGGAACGAGCGTCTTGCCGCCGCCTTGCAGTTGCAGCTCCCACTTGAGGATTTCGCGTTTTTTGAGGAGGAGTTTGCGGGGGCGGACGGGGTTGTGGTTGGTGTTCGTACCGAAAGCGTACTCGCGGATGTGGGCGTGGTAGAGGATGGGTGCGCCCTTCTCAATGCGCACGAAACTGTCCTCGATCTGTGCGTGGCCCTGCCGGATGGATTTGACCTCCGTCCCGCGCAGGACGATGCCGCATTCGTTCGATTCGTCGACGAAGTAGTCTTTGAAGACCCGGTTGTTGCGGATCTCCTTGTAGCGGTCGGGGTTGTTGGTCTTGGCCATCGGCGTGCTCCGGCGCGCGCGCGGCTGGTTTCCGGGAGGGCCGTACCGGTGTCCGCCCCTTACGTGCTTTCGGCCTCTTCGGGCTCGAACAGCTCGTAGGTGATTTTTCCGTCGATGACTTCGCGCAGGGCGATGTCCTCGGGGCTGAGCCGTTCGAGCGACTCGACGAGCGGCTTCTGCCCGTATTTGAGCTGTTTCACCCGGCGCGACACCACGTTGATGAGGATGTTCGGGTCGGGAATAACCTTCTGGGCGGCTTTGATGTAGTCGTCTCTCACAGTTGTTCGATCTCTTTGGAAAATGATGCGAAACGGTCCAGCAAGGACGGTTTTTATGCAAAAGGCAAGTCCCGGCGCGGCGGGAACACGAATTCGCATTGGTGACGGCGGTATTTCCGCCGATCCTCACGAGTTGAATTTGCGGCGGGACGTATGGCGGCTGGTTCGACCCGTGGCCGTCCGTCCGAAGGAAAGTCGCCGCGGGCGGGGGCAAGGGCCATTCGAGAATGCTGCGGTAGCCGGGCCAGAGGGCGGCGCTGAAGAGTGCGCGGCGGAGTTGGCCGGAGGCGGGGAGGTTCGTTTCTGTGGCGTAAGTGTAACCGATGGAACTCATCGCGGTTTTACCAACTTGGTTTATGAGCCCCGTTACAACCATTCAGAATACCGGCGCGCGCGGTCGCGGACCGCGGGGGGAGCGAACCGGAGGACCCCAATTTAAGGATTTACAGCTAAACAGGCTCCCCGTAGGGAGTTTTCGTTTAAATCAAGTTATCGGTCTGCGGTCCGGGCTTCGGGCCGCGGGAACCGGTCGGAACGAACTTGACTAAACCACTGAACTCTCATGTCGAACACGGTAGTCAAACACAGCGAACTCCGCGAGGCCCTGAAGCGATGCCCGGAGTCAGCGATTGAAGCGGCCCTCGCCTTCCAGGAGACGAAAGACCCGGCCCTCATTCCTCCCATCGTGCTGGGCATTCTCGAGCGCTTTGTGGAGCCGGACGTGCGCCCGGTGATCCGCGAGGGTAAAGACTCCACGCGGCTCATGGACGACCTCGGCATCGATTCTTTGCTCATGGTCGAGATTGTTATTCTCGTGGAGGAGACGCTGCATATCTCCATCGAGAACGAGGAACTGCGCAATATACGCACGCTCGGCGACCTGAAGCTCTACCTCGATGCAAAGACGCGCGGCCTTCCTCCTCCGGAGAGCAAGAATGTGCTCAACTTCGAACAGATCGCGGCGACGCTCCCGCAGCAGCCGCCGTTTTTGTTTTTGCAGGAGGCGCGCATCAACGGGGAATATGCTGAGGGGAGCTACCATATCTCGGGCGACGAGGCGTTTCTCGAAGGGCACTTCAAGGGCAACCCGGTGTTTCCCGCCTCGCTCATGATCGAGGCGCTCGGGCAACTGGCGGTCCTTTTTCTGCTCAAGAGCGCATCCGCGGCCCTCGACGGGCCGCAGGTCGATCCGGGTTCGGTTTATTTTGTGGGCGGGGACGGCATCCGGTGCCACAAGGTGTGCCGTCCGCACGACACGCTACAATTGAAGGTGCGCCTGAAGAAGGTGCACGAGCCCCTCGCCCAGTTCGAGGGGTCGATTTTTTCCAACGGCAGCCGGGTGGCGCGGGCGGAGGAGATTTCGCTGACCTTCGCCATGCGCGCGGCCCGGGAGGAGGCTGCCGCCCGCATCCGCTGAGGGCGGGCGCGCCGCGCGGGCACACGTGTATTTTGCGCTTGAGACCGGCGGTCGCACGGCGGAGTGTAGCGTCCGCGGAATGCCCGCCGCAGGGGAAACGTTTTGCATTTTATGTCACGGCGCGTAGTTGTCACCGGTCTTGGATTTGCCACCTGTCTCGGGCGGGATGCCGCCACCGTGCTCGGAGCCTTGCGAGAGCTGCGGCACGGGATCGTGCTCCACGAGCCGTTTGACGATCCCTCCGTGCCGGTGAGTCTCGCCGCGCCCGTGCCGGGGTTCCGCACGGATTCGCCGGACGCCGAGGACTGGACGTTTCCGGAGAATCTGTCGTTCCGGCTCGACCAGTTGCGCGCCCTCTCGCCCAACGCTTTATACGCGACCTACGCCCTGCGTCAGGCTATCGCGGCGGCGGGTCTCGAAGCGGAAGCGGTGGCGCATCCGCGCACGGGATTGTTTACCGCTTCGGCTGGCTCGGCCATGCTCACGCACCACCATATCGACCGGATGAAGCGGGTGGGGCCGTCGCGCTGTTCGCCGCTGGGTATCGTCGCTTCCATCGCGGGCACATTGAATTTCAACCTCGTCCCGGCGCTGGGCATCCAAGGGGCCTCGGCAGGCTTCATATCGGCCTGTGCCTCGAGTGGACATGCCCTCGGCTACGCCTTCGATGAGATCGCGCTCGGGCGGCAGGACTGCATGCTTGTCGTGGGGGCGGAGGATTTTACGCCGGAGACAATTCTCCCCTTCGCGAGTATGCGGGTGCTCACCCTGTCCCGGGATCCGGACACCGCTTCGCGTCCCTTCGACCGCGGGCGCGACGGTTTTGTCGGCACCGGGGGCAGTGTGGCCATGGTCTTGGAGGAGGAGTCGGTGGCGCGGGCGCGGGGAGCGGAGATATACGCCGGATTCAGTGGATGGGGACAGTCGACCGACGGGACGCACATGGCGATCGCGCATCCCGAGGGGGCGGGCCTGGCCCGCGCCATGGAGTCGGCCCTCGCCGCCGCCGCCGTAGCGCCGGATCAGGTCGACTACGTGAACGCCCACGCCACCTCCACGCCCATGGGCGACGCCTCCGAGTGCCGCGCCCTCAAGAGGGTCTTCGGCACGGGCGGCAAACGCCCGGCGGTGAGCAGCACAAAGGCGCTCACGGGGCACGCGCTCTCCCTTTCCAGCATCATGGAGGCGGCGTTTTCCGTGCTTGCCCTCCATCACCGCTTCGTTCCCGGTGCGGCGCATCTTGTCGATCCGGACCCGGAGGCAGCGGGTCTCTTCCTCCCGCGCGAAAGCCTCGATGAGGCACCGCATTTTGTGGTCTCAAACAGCAGCGGCTTTGGCGGAGCCAATGTGGTGATGGTTTTTGCTCGGCACAGTTGAACGGACGGCGCGTGATGAAGAGCACGATCCCGGCAACCCGGCCCCTGCGTATCCTCGCTCTCACTTCGAGCACGGGCAGCGGACACGATATGCGGGCGAGGGCCTTCCGGGCGTGGGTGCGGCGAATCGCCGGGAACGGTGCGGAGGTGCGGGTGGCGCACGTTATCGAGGACGGCGGACCGGTGGGGCGGTTCGGCGTGTGGGTTTACAACCGCATTCAGCGCCATTGGCCGCGCCTGCATCATGTTTATTGGCACATTGTCGAGGTGATCGGCGCAAGCCATCAGGGGCGGGTGACCTACGGAGGCCGGCACTACCGCCGGCTCCTCACGGAATACAGGCCAGCAGCTGTCGTGAGTTTTCACGACAGCACAAACCGCGGCTACTTTGAGGACGCGCGGCGTGTCCTCGGTGCAGACTGTGTCTTCTGCGCCACCTACAGCGGCGAGTGGAGCGGGGGCTACGGGTTCAGCCGCAATTGGGTGAATCCGACCGCCGATCTCTACGCCGCGCGCACGCCGGCCGGGCTGGAGCGGGCCCTCGCTCTCGGAATGCCGCGTGAACGCACCCGCATTCTCTGCAAGTTTCTGCCCCCCGAAGCCTTTGCCCGGCAAATGGACAATGAGACACGCCGCCGTTTCCGCAACGCACTCGACGGTCTGAACACCGACCGGTTCACGGTGTTCCTCGCCACGGGGGGATACGGGGCCAACCACCACCTTCCGTTTCTTGAAGCGTTGCTTCCTCTGCGTGACACGGTGCAGGTGTTCGCCGTGTGCGGGCGCAATGAAGAGGCGCTGTCGCGCCTGCGCGCGTGGAAGGCGGACCATCCGGAAATGCCGCTGCACATCGAGGGATTCAGCGCGCGCATGCACCATTACCTCCAGGTTTCCGACTGCGTCGTGACACGGGGCGGGGCGAACACCATGGCCGAGGCGCTCCACTTTGACTGCCCGGTGATTTTTGATACACTGGGCGGCGATATGCCGCAGGAGCGGCTCACGATCACCTATTTTACGGACAACGGCGCGGGCGTCGCCATCACCTCGCCGCGCGGTCTTGCCGATGCCGTGGCGCGCTGGGCGGACCGCGGTGAAGCCTTTCAAGAGGCACGCTCGGCGATGCGCCGGCTCGATGTCGACGACACGCCCGAGGCGTTCACCGGGGAAATCCTCGCTGCCGCCCGCGCCCGCGCCGGAAAGTCCCCGCATGCCGCCGCCATCGCCTGACAACGCACCGGCAGCCGTCTCCGGGCGGACGTCCCGCGTGCTCTTTCTTTGCACGACCTATCCCGCGCCAACGGAAACTTTTGTTCGCCGTGAGGTTGAGGCGCTGCGCGCGGCGGGGGCGGAACTGGATGTTGTGTCCGTGTGGGGCGGCGGGGGCGGGGATGTGTGGCGTTTCCGCTTTTGGGAACTGGTGAAATTGCTCTGGTGGCTGCCGTATTGGCTGGTGCGGCGGCCCGGAGTCCTCTGCGACCTCATGCAGTCAATGATCCTTCGGCCAATGCCGTCGGCACTGAATGCGGGGGAGAACTTGCTCGGGTTCGGATTCGCCCTGATCCATGCGCAGAAGATCGGGCGGCGGCGCTACCGCCATGCCCATGCGGCATGGGCGGGATTGCCGGCGGCGGCGGCGTGGCTTCTCGACCGGCTCACCGGGCTGCCCTACAGCGTCGGCGCGCACGCTTACGATCTATTCGAGGGCGGGGGTGACTGGCTGTTGTCCGACAAGACGGCGCGGGCCCGCTTTGTCCGCACATCGACCGGGGCAGGGCGCCGCCGCCTGCTGCGGTCGGGAGTGCCGGAGGGGAAGGTGGCGCTTATACGGCGGGGACTCGTGGCGTTTCCGCCCGTTCATCCCATGCGCGCGGTGCGTGTGCCGCTGCGGATTCTAGCAGTGGGCCGGTTCGTCGAGAAGATGGGCTATCACGCGCTGGTCGGCGTCCTTGAGCAGGCGCGCGCCGCCGGTCTCGCCTTCGAGGGACGCCTCATCGGCGAAGGCCCCGCCCGCCGGGAAATCGCCGACCGTCTCGCTGCGCGCGGGCTGGCGACGTGCGTGCGCTTTGAGGGAAGGCAGCCGTTTACGCGGGTATTGGAGGCGCTCGCGTGGGCCGATGTCTTGCTCTTCACGGGCGTCGTCGCGCGTAACGGCGACCGCGCGGGGTTGCCCAATGCAGTCGCGGAGGCGATGGCGGCGGGGGTGCCGGTCGTGGCCAGCCGTGTGGGCGGGGTGGCCGAAGCCGTCGAACACGAACGCTCCGGACTCCTCGTGGAGGGGCCGGGGGCCGCCGCCGAACTGCTGAGGCTCGCCCGTGACGACGACCTCTACCGGCGGCTCCAGGAAGGCGGGCGCGAATGGACGCTGACCCACTTCGACGCCGCCGTGAACATGCGTGCCTTGCGGCACAGGATTGACGCTTCTGCCGAAGACGGCGCGGAACGAATCTGTCTTTAATCCCGCTTGGCGAGAACGTCTTTTTCGTAGGCGTGAACGCGCTGCATCCATTCGCCGTCGGCGGGGGCTTCGTGGCGGCGGCAGAATTCTTCCCAAACGAGATTCCACGGGAGGCCCTTGGCGTCTTCGAGGAGGGCGAGGCGGGCGGCGAAATCTCCCGAATCCTCCGCTTCACCGAGAAGTTTGCGCGGCAAGAGAAGGCCTTGGAGGAGGGCTTTCTTGGTGTTGCGCGCCCCGACGGCCCACGCCGCGATGCGGTTGATGCTGGCGTCGAAGAAATCCATGCCGACGGAGATCCGGTCGAGCGCGCCGCTGGCCGCCACCTCGGCGAGCATGTCGCGCGTGGGATCGTCGAGGGCGACGACGTGGTCGCTGTCCCAGCGCACGCCGCGGGAGACGTGCAGGAGAAGGTGCGGGACGAAGAGGAGGACGGAGGAAATCTTGTCGGCGACAGACTCGGTGGGGTGGAAGTGTCCGGCGTCGAGGCAGAGACCGACTTGGTGCTTCACAGCGAAGGCGAGGTAGAACTCGTGGGAGCCCGCCGTGTAGGATTCGACCCCGATGCCGAAGAGCTTGCTCTCGACGGCGTCGATATTCCATTCGCGGGAGACGTCGGCTGCGAAAATGGCCTCGAGTGATTCGAGGAGGCGCGCGCGGGGCGCGGCGCGGTCGGCGGGCGTGTCTTTGTAGCCGTCCGGAATCCAAATGTTGTTGACGACGGGTTTGTCCAGCTCCTTGCCGATGACGGCACCGATGCGCCGGGCGGCGATGCAGTGGTCGACCCAGAAGCGGCGCACCGCCGGGTCGCGGTGGGCGAGGGTGAAGCCGTCGGCGGCGCGCGGGTGCGCGAAGCAAGTGGGATTGAAGTCGATGCCCCAGCCCCCGGCTTTGGCCCAGTCGATCCACGAGCGGAAGTGCTCCGCCGTGAGCCTGTCGCGGTCGGCGCCCTCGGCGTTGTCCGTCGCGTAGATGGCGTGGAGGTTGAGTCGCAGCGGCCCGGGAATGAGTTTGCCCGCCGTTTCGATGTCGCTGACCAACTCGTCAAAGTTCGTCGCCCGGCCGGGCTGGTTGCCCGTCGCAAGGATGCCCGAGCCTGAGGAATCCCCCACGCCCTCGAAGCCGCCGACATCGTCGCCCTGCCAGCAGTGCATGGAGACGGGCGTCTCCGCGAGCGTCGCGAGCGCGGCCTCGGTGTCGACCCCGAGGGCCGCATAGCGCTCCCGGGCGTAGGTGTAGAGGGACGATTCCGGATTTGATGCGGGTTTGGCCATGGTAATCAGTGTTTCTGTGTGATCGCGCTGCGGGCAAGGGGAAAGCGCCGATCTCCCGCCGCGGACCGGTGCATACTGTTAAAGTCCGCATGGCCTTGCGGTGGCTGCGTCTACCTGCGTAGGTGAACAGAAAATCTCCGTGGAACGGGGGATTCGCATTCTCATGAGCCATAGCCAATACACCTACTCGCGGTCGATTCCGGTGGACGCGGCCTATGACGTTGTTGTTGCGGGTGGCGGTCCGGCGGGTTCCGCCGCCGCCGTCCAGGCCGCCCGTCTGGGCATGAAGACCCTGCTTCTTGAGGGCACCGGCTGCCTCGGCGGCATGGGGACATCCGCGTTGGTCTCGAACTGGTCAAATCTAGGCAACGGGCGCGAGTGTGTCGTCGGTGGCCTGATACTGGAGTGGATCGAGACGCTGCATGCCCGCGGCGGTCTGCCGCCGGATGTCGGTCCGGAGGTATGGCGGCGCGAGACGCGCGGCATCGGGTTCAACGCCGAGACGCTGAAACGTGTTCTCGACGAGCAATGCCTCCGTGCGGGGGTGGAGATCCGCTTTTTCACGCGGGCGGTGGACGCGGATTTTGATGCGGCGGCGCGCCGGATCAACGGTCTGGTTGTCCACAACATCGAAGGCTTCCGCTATATTCCGGCAAAGACCGTGATCGACGCGACGGGCGACGCGATGGTGGCGGATCTATGCGGGGCCGCCTGCCGGGAGGCCGGGCGGGACACGGAAAAAATCATGCCGCCGACGCTCTGCGCCTCGGTCGTGGACGTGGACTTCGACCGCTTCGACCGAAAGGCCATGCAGCAGGCGGCGGTCGAGAAAGCCATCGCGGACGGATTCTTTTCGCAGGCCGACCGGCATGTGCCGGGTTTGTTCCGCGCGGGCAAGCGGCACGGTACCCTCAACGCCGGGCACCTCTTCGGTATGAACGCGCTGGATACGGCGAGCCTGAGCCGCGGTCTCGTCGAGGGCCGGAAGCTGGCGGAGGAGTACACGGAGTTTTTCCGCCGCTACCTTCCCGGTTGTGAGAATGCGACAAATGTCACAACGGCGTCGCTTATGGGGGTGCGTGAGTCACGGCGTATTGTCGGCGAATACGAACTGGATTACGCCGACTACCGCGCGCGGCGGCACTTTGCCGATCAAATCGCCGTCTACTGCAAGCAGGTGGACATCCATGTCTACGACTTGAGCGACGAAGAATACGAGCGCTACCACAATGAATTTGAGAGGGACGACGTCCTCGCGCCGGGCGAATCCTACGGCATCCCGTACGGTGTGCTTGTGCCCGCCGGGTGGCAAAATCTCTGGGCGGCGGGGCGCTGCAACTCCAGCGATATCAAGGTGAACGCCGCCATCCGCGACCAGCCGGCTTGCGCCATGATGGGGCAGGCCGCTGGCGTCGCTGCCGCGCAGTGTGTGCGCGGGGGAGAGGCCGCCTGTTCGCTGGATACGGCGGCGCTTGTCGAAACGCTCCGCGCACAGGGTGCCCGCCTGCCGCAGGAGTCGCTGCGCCGGGTGATGACACGCGCGGGGTAAAGGGTTGCGGCGCCGCGCCGGTCCTGTAGAAACTGCGCCGGTATGTTGCGGCGGTTGCCCCGACGTTCCGCCTATTGTCTTTTCCATGAAGCCTCCGAACATCCTCGTCTTCCTGACTGACGACCACGGACAGTGGGCCTCCGGCGCCTACGGCAACCGCGAACTGCACACGCCTGTCATGCAGTGGCTGGCGGACACGGGCGCGCGGGCGGAGCACGCTTTCTGCCCCAATCCGGTGTGTTCGCCGGCGCGCGCGAGTTTCTGGACCGGTCAGATCCCAAGCCGCCATGGTATCCACGATTACCTCGGCGAACCCAACGAGAATCCGGTGCACCGCGGCATCGCCGGGCAGCCCACGCTGGCCTCCTTCCTTCAGGAACGCGGCTACCGCACGGGCATGGTGGGCAAATGGCACGCCGGTGACTATTGGCACCCGATGCCGGGTTTTGACACATGGTTCACGAGCACGCGCGGAACCAACGCCCGCTGCGGGCCGCAGGCGTTTGTCGACGGCACGGAGCGTATCGAAACTTTCGGGCACCAGGAGACCGTCTACACCGACCGCGCCCTCAGGTTTCTCCGCGAATGGAGCGCCGATGCGGAGAAGCCGTTTTTCCTCTACGCGGGCTACACCAACACTCACACCCCGCACGACGGGGAGACCGCCCCGCTCGTCCACCACTACCGCAAATGCCGCTTCGCCGATCTTCCGGGCGTGACCTACACCGGTGCGCACGGGCACGCGCGGATCGCACCTTTTGACGCCCGCGAGGACGCCCGCCGGGCGCAGAACGCGGAATACTACGCCGCCGTCGAGGTCATCGACCAGCAGATGCTGCGCATCGTGGCGGAACTCGAAAACCTCGGTCAGCTTGAGAACACCCTCATCGTTTACACGTCCGATCACGGCCACATGAACGGTCACCACGGCCTGCACACGAAGGCCAACGCGACGATTCCGCCGAACTTTCTCGAGGAGAGCCTCCATGTGCCGCTCCTGCTTCGGCATCCGCGACTGATTCCGGAGGGGATGCGCCTCCCGTCGCCGGTCGACCACTGCGATCTCTTTGCCACCCTGCTCGACGCCGCCGGGGCCGACGCGGAGGCTGTCGCCGCGCGGCAGGCTTCGCCGGGGCGTAGCTTTCTGCCCCTCCTCCGGGATACGCGAACTCCGTGGCGGCAGTTGCAGTTCGCGGAGAGCGGACCCAACCGGATGGTGCGGTCCGCCCGTGACAAGCTGATTGTGCGTTTTCCGTTGTTTGCGAATCCGGCTGGCGAAGAATACTACGATCTTGAAAATGATCCCACGGAAACGACCAATGCCGCATCCAACCCCGCGCACAGGCACCGCGTCGCGGAACTGCGCCGGGAGCTTGAGGCGTATTTCGGGCGCTACAGCGACCCCGCCAAATCCGGCACCAACCCCGCCGCGCTCGGTGTGCGGCACAATGATTTCGACGCTTGGTTGAAGAAGCCCGGCGACGACGACCACCGGCAGTGAGCGTGCAGGTTGCTGCCAGTCAGCGCGCTCCCTGAATACACGGCACGCAACACGTCGCCGCAGGCTGGTATTCGAGGCGCGCGCGAGCGATGTCTTTGCCGCAGAGCTGGCAGCGCCCGTAGCGCCCGGCTTCGATCCGGCGTAGGGCGTCCTCAAGGTCGCGCGCTTCCTGTTCGAGCCGCCGTTTGCCCGCAAGCGCCATTTGCTGCATCTGCATGGAATCGAGCCGGGAGAGGCGTCCAATGGATTTGTCCGGCGAAACCGCCGCCCGGTCTTCCGAGCCGGATTCGAGTTCGCGCCGGATCTCCGCGAGCCGGTCCCGAATCAGCGGCGTGTAGGATTCCTGCTCTTTTCGGTCCATGACGGGGAGGAAAGCTTCCGGTTTCCGCGTTGGCGAGGCGAAAGGCCGCTTTCTCCGGGGTCCGGCGCTTGACCACGGCGTGGCGGCTTCCCAAGGTGGGCGGCTTATGTCGAATGAAAATGCAGGAGTGGGCGCGTCGGTGTCGATGGAGACACTCGTGACGCTGTGCAAACGGCGGGGCTTTGTCTTCCAGTCGAGTGAGATCTACGGCGGGTATGCCGGATTTTTCGATTTCGGGCCGCTCGGGGTCGAGCTGAAGCGCAACCTCAAGGCGGCGTGGTGGGACGACATGGTGCACCGGCGCGACGACATCGTGGGCCTCGACTCCAGCATCATCATGCACCCGTCGATCTGGAAGGCTTCGGGTCACGTGGACGGCTTTGCCGACCCCATGGTTGACTGTAAGGTGTCGAAAAAACGCTACCGCGCCGACCAGCTCTTTTTTGCGCCGGTGGTCGTCGAGGGCGAATCCATCGGCTATGTGTCCGTCGAAGAAAAGGGCGGCATGGAGGCGGAGGCCGCCGATAAGGCCAACGACCTCAAGCGCAAGCTCGCCAAGCAGGGCGAGTTGGAACCGCTGGTTCTGCGCGACTACACCGAGGCGAAGCCGGAGGAATACGCCCTCATCCCCAGTCCTGCGACGGGCAAGCCGGGTTCCCTCACGGCCCCGCGGCAATTCAACCTCATGTTCGAGACCAAGGTCGGCCCGCTCGCCGATGCCGCCGCCACGGCCTATCTGCGGCCCGAGACCGCGCAGGGAATTTTCCAGAATTACAAGAACGTCGTCGACACCGGCCGCGTGAAGATCCCTTTCGGCATCGCGCAGATCGGCAAGGCCTTCCGCAACGAGATCACGCCGCGCAATTTTATCTTCCGCTCGCGCGAGTTCGAGCAGATGGAGATGGAGTATTTCATCGATCCGGACGAGGCGACTTGGCCGGAGGCCTACCGCTACTGGATCGACTGGTGCATGGACTGGCTCAAGAGCATCGGCATCCCCGCCGGAATGCTGAGCGAGGACGTGCACCCGCAGGAGAAGCTCTCCCACTATTCGAAGGGCACGACGGATATCATGTTCGCGTTTCCCTTCGGCGTGCAGGAGCTGTGGGGCATCGCCTGCCGCGGGGATTTCGACCTCACGCAGCACCAGAAGCACAGCGGCAAGTCGATGGAGTTTTTCGACGAGACGCGCAAGCAGGCGGGCAAAGAGCCGTTCCGCTACCTTCCGCATGTCGTCGAGCCCGCTCTCGGCGTCGACCGGTTGTTCCTCGCCGTGCTCACCGCCGCCTACCGCGAAGACGAGGTGCCCAATGAAAAGGGGCAGCCCGAAAAACGCGTCGTCCTTTCACTGCACCCGCGCCTCGCCCCCTACAAGGCGGCCGTCTTTCCGCTCCTCAAAAACAAGCCCGAGCTGGTGGAAAAGGCGCGCACCCTCTACGAGCAGCTCCGCCGCCGCTGGAGTATCGACTGGGATGTGGCCGGGGCGATCGGACGCCGCTATCGCCGCCAGGATGAGATCGGCACGCCCTTCGGCATTACGGTGGATTTCGACACGATCGAAAAAGACAACGCCGTGACGATCCGCGACCGCGACACGACCGAACAGGTCCGCGTGCCCCTCGACGGTGTCGAGGTATGGCTCGCCGAACGCCTTGGGTAGGCCGGGGCGGCGCGGGTCACTATCTACCGCTCTACTTTCGGTCCACCGTCGGTCCACCGGATGCCCGTCGGTCCCCCCGCGGCGGGCGGAAGCTGAACCAGACAAAGAGGGCGCAGCCCGCGACGATCCCGCTGTCGGCCACGTTGAAGGTGGGCCACCGGTAGAATTGCAGGTGCACGTCGATGAAGTCGACGACGTATCCGTAGGCGAGGCGGTCGAGCGCGTTGCCGAGGATGCCGCCGCTCATGAGCCCGAAGGCCCATTGCATGTGCCGCCGCTCCAGCTCGATTTCCCGGCGGAAGAGGACAATGCCGACGAGGGCGAGAACGGCCACGGAGATGAGGAACCATGAATGCCCCTCGAGGATGCCCCATGCCGCGCCGGCGTTGGTCGTGTGGACGACGGAAAGGAAGCCGGGTATGATCTCCATGCCGCCGTATGGTGGATAGGCGTGCGTGCGGAGGCCGGAGAGGTGAACAATCCAAAGTTTGGTGGCTTGGTCGAGGGCGAAAACGCCCGCCGTGAGCCAAATGAAAACGGGATATCGACGAAAGGCGGCGTGGATTTTCTCAGTTGTCGCCATCGTCGTCGCCGCCGAAGGAGATGTCGGCCGTGCTCTCGGCGAAGACGGCGCCCCCGCGGTTGGATTTGCGGCGTGCCGTCGCCTCGTGCTGGCGCTGGCCTTCCAGCGAGTATCGCGTGAAAGGCACGGCTTCGAGGCGCTCCTCCGCGATGGGCTCTCCGGTGATTTCGCAAACGCCGTAGGTGCCGTTGTGGATGCGGCGGATGGCGGCTTCGATTTCTTTGAGCGCTTCCTGTTCGGAGGAGAGAAGACTCAGGGCGAAGTCGCGGTCGAAGTTGTCTGTGCCCGCGTCGGCGGAGGTCGAAATATCGCCCGCATCTTCCTTCTGCGAGCGCTTGAGTGTGTCGTTGGAGTGCTGCATGAGCCCGTTTTTCACGGAGTCACGCAGTTCAACGAGAAGCTCGTGGTAGCGCTTCCACTTTTTCGGCACCTCGCCGCCGCGGGGCGCGCCACCGGTTGCGAAGCCGAGGATATCGTCGAGAGAGGCCGCCGCGCGTTTGCCGCTTTTCGGGGTCCCGTCTGTCGGTGTGGTGCCGGCCGTACTCGCAGGAACAGCTGTCTTTTTGGCCTCCTCCGCGGTCTTCTCGGCAGCTGCGGCGGATTCGTCTTTTTTCCGCTTGGCGAGGTGCTCGCGCACGTCTTCGAGGGTGAAGACGATGGGTGCCTGCCGACGGGAGGGCAGTTTGAATATCGGTGGCGTGTGGCGTTTGTCGCGGTGGAGGGCGGCGGCCCGGCGTACCCGTCTCTCGCCGTTGGCGCTGCCGTTCGCGGTGGTCTTCGCCGGGGTTTCGGCCGCGGCCTTCGCTTCTTTTGCGGCGGACCTCTTTGTCGCCTTGGAGGCCGCCTCCTTTTTCACGCGCTTTTTCGGCGCGGCCTTGCTGGCGGTGGTTTTCTTCGGCGCGGCCTTTTTGGCGGCGGTCTTCTTCGGGCTCTTGCTGCTCTTTTTCGCGGCGGATTTCTTGGCGGACATGATGTTTACAGGAAGGGATTGAGGGTTCCGGTGTTAGTCAGGGTATTTTCAGGCGGCGGCTTCCACGGCTTCGGCGCACCGCGGGCAGACATCCCCGAGGGGAGACGTAACCAGCGCGGGCACGCGCCGCCAGCAGCGCGGGCAGCGGACACCGTCCGCCTGACGCGCTTGGATGTGGAGAGACGATGCGCCCGCCGATTCGTTCAAAGTGACCTGCGAGACGATGAAGAGTTCGGGCAGGACTGCTTCTAGGGAGCGCAGGCGCTTGAAGACGGGATCCTCGGGCGAGGCGGTAATCTCGATGGCGGCTTCGATGGATTTGCCGATGGTCTTTTCCGCGCGGAGTGCTTCGAGGCGCTCGTTCACGCGGTCGCGCAGATCGAAGAGCGAGTGGATTTCGGTGGCTTCCTCCAACTGCCGCCAGGCGTCCGGCACGACCGGCCAGTCCGCCTCGTGGACGGTATCCGCCGCACGGTCTGCCGCGGGGAGAAATCCATACGCTTCGTCCGCCGTGAAGACGAGGACGGGTGCGAGCAGGCGGACGAGGATGCGGGCGTGGTGGTGGAGTACCGTCTGCGCGGAGCGCCGGTCTTCGCTGTCGGCGCGCATGGTGTAGAGGCGGTCCTTCAGAAAGTCGTGGTAGCGCGCCGAGAGCGTCACCGTGAAGTAACGGTTGAGAGCCTGATACACACGGTGGAACTCATACGCTTCATACGCCGCCGTCACTTCATCGACAAGCCCTGCGAGTTGCGCCAGCGCCCACTTGTCGAGCGGGTTGAGCCGCTCCAGCGAAACGGCGTCTTTCGACGGAGTGAAGTCGTAGAGATTGCCCAGCTGGAAGCGCAGCGAGTTGCGTACTGTGCGGTAGGCGTCGCGCGTGGTGGCCATGATCTCTTCGGAGATGCCCACGTCGTTGCGGTAGTCTGTGCTCGCCACCCAGAGTCGCAGCACGTCAGCCCCGAACTCTTTGATGAGGTCAAGAGGGGAGATGACGTTGCCCATGGACTTCGACATCGCCTTGCCTTCGCCGTCGAGGACGAAGCCGTGCGTGAGGACAGTCTTGTACGGCGCCTGACCGCGCGCCCCGATGCCAAGCAGGAGTGAACTCTGAAACCAGCCGCGGTGCTGGTCGCTCCCTTCCAGATAGAGGTCGGCGGGTGAGTGCAGCCGTTCGTCCTGCTCCAGGACAGCGACATGGCTCGAACCTGAGTCGAACCACACGTCGAGAATGTCGAATTCCTTTTCGAAGGCCTCGGGTCCGCGGGCGTCCGAACCGGGATCGGTGAGGTCTTCCGGCACGAAGGCGGAGAGCGGCTCATTGTACCAAGTGTCCGTGCCGCGCTCGGCCACACGGTCGATGAAGCGCGCAACCACGCGGGCATCCAGAAGGGCTTTGCCTGTCGCCTTCGAGCGGATGGCGGGAATCGGCACGCCCCAGTGGCGCTGGCGGCTCAGGCACCACTCCGGGCGCCGTTCCACCATCGAACGGATGCGCTCGTAGCCCCAGCGCGGAATCCACTCCACCGTGTTGTCGATGGCATCGATGGCCCGGTCGCGCACACCTCCCTCGGCCAGTTCCATGAACCATTGCTCCGTGGCGCGAAAGATGATCGGGTGCTTGCTGCGCCAGCTGTAGGGATATTCGTGGCGGATCTTGCGGTGACCGACGAGAAGGCCTCTGCGGTGCAGCGCTTCGACGATCTTCGGATTGGCGTCGAAGACGAACTCGCCCTCCATCTCCGGAAATTCGTCGGTGTAGCGCCCGCGGTGGTCCACCGGGCAGAAGACCGGCAGGCCGTAGTGGCGGCCGATGTTGAAGTCGTCCGTTCCGTGGCCGGGCGCAGTGTGCACGCAGCCCGTTCCCTGCGCGAGCGTCACGTGCTCTCCGAGCATCACAAGGCTGCGCTTCTCCGCGAAAAAAGGGTGCTCCGCCTCCGCCCGCTCCAACTCCCTTCCTGCGAACTTTGCCGCCACGGGGAGCGTCTCGAATCCGCAGTCCTTCTCGAAAGCCTCCTTCAACCCCGCCGCCACGATATAGTGGCCGCCGTCGGGCGCCGCAAGCGCGACATACTCGAAGTCCGGGTGCAGGCAGATACCGAGATTGGCCGGCATTGTCCACGGCGTTGTCGTCCAGATCACGAAAGCCGGGTCCTTCAGGCCCTTCAGGGCCTCGTGCCGTTCGGGATCAACGACCGGCATGGCCACATAGATAGAAGGTGATTCGTGCTCGTGGTACTCGATCTCCGCCTCCGCCAGCGCCGTGCGGAAGACCGGATCCCAGTGCACGGTCTTGAAGCCCTTGCGCACAAGACCCTTCTCCACCAGCGCCTCCAGCACTTTCAGGATTCCGACTTCGTAGGAGCGGTCTGTCGTCACATACGGTCGCTCCCAGTCGCCAAGGATCCCAAGGCGCTTGAACTGCACCCGCTGCTTGTCGATCCACTCGTGCGCATACTCATGACACAACCGCCGCAGCGCGCCGGGCTCCATGTCGTGGATTTTGTCGCCCGCCTTCTTCAGCACCTGCTGCTCGATTGGCAGTCCGTGGCAGTCCCAGCCCGGCACGTACGGCGCGTAGTGCCCGCGCATCGTCTTGTAGCGCACGACGATGTCCTTGAGCACTTTGTTTAGCGTGTGCCCCATGTGGATGTCGCCGTTGGCATATGGCGGACCGTCGTGCAAAACAAAGGGTGGCTCTTGCCGGCGCGCGTCGATGATCTTCGTGTACAGACCGGCCTCGTCCCAGCCGCGCGCCCGGACGGGCTCGCTCTGCGGGAGGTTGCCGCGCATCGGAAAGTCCGTGCGCGGTAAATTGAGTGTATCCTTGAAATCCTTTGCCATGCCGGTGCGGTGACGGGCCAGTGCCCGCCGAATTGAACGCGCTGAAATTGGGTATAGGCCCCCGCAAGTCAAGTCATCCTCACCCCGTTTTTCTGCCGCTTCCGCACACTGGTCGACTTTGATATTTGTCGCCCCGGCTTTCTATGGCAGGCATTTTAATCACGCATTAAATAATTTCGTAATATATAATTGGATATTTAGAGATTATTTTATAATGTATCGGCTTTCTATCATTGTATGACGGGGGCTATTACATGTACTCCATTTGCTTTTGCAGATAATTAAAGGAAAGCGAAGAATGAGTCGCTTAAGCTTCAAATTTCAAAATCTGCGATGTATCATCATGCTCTGCGCGGCAGGGGGAGACGCGGGGTGTATTCTCGGCAGGGCAAGTTGTGGTTGCAGGGGTAAAGGGAAGGCGTTTCGCTCCGGGGCCATGTCTTTTTTCGAAGCGGTTCTTTTTGGGTTGGTGCAGGGTCTGACGGAGTTTCTCCCGATTTCTAGCACGGCGCACATCGTCATCACAGGATACATTCTCGGGATTTCGACGCCCGGTCTCGGCTTCGAGATCTATTTGCACATGGCGTCACTGCTCGCGGTGATCCTCTATTTCCGGCAGGATCTCATGTGGGTGGTGGAGGGTTTTTTCCGGTGGGTGCTGCGCCGCGGCGGGCCGGAGGATGCTGTGGCGGGGCGGTTTGCCATCTACCTTGGAATTGCGACGGTGCTTACGGGCGGGCTCGGTCTGCTGCTGATGAAGCTGATGGGGGATTCCCTGAAATCGCCGCCGGTGGTGGCGGGCGCGCTCTTCTGCACGGCGGTGGCGCTGTTGCTTGTCGAGCGCATTCAGCGCGTCGGCGGGCGCGAGGTCGGGCAGGTGACTGCGCTTGACGCGGTGCTTGTCGGCCTTGCGCAGACGGTGGCGGTTTTGCCGGGCATCTCCCGGTCGGGCGCGACCTTGATCGGAGGCCTCGCCGTGGGGCTGAACCGCGAAACGGCGGTGCGGTTTTCTTTTTTGCTGGCGATTCCGGTATTGGCGGGTTCGTCGGTCCTCGCGCTGCGGGACATCACGGGCGGAGAACTGCTCGCCCTCGGAGTTTCCGGATTGATCGTGAGCTTTGTTGTGTCGTTTGTGGCGTCATGGGTGAGCATCATTTGGCTGATCGGATTCCTCAAACAGCGCCGCCTCTACTGGTTTTCGATCTACCTGGTGCTGCTCGCCGCCTTTGTTTATTTGGCGTTCCCGGCGGACAGGGTGTTTTGAGGCGAACAAAAGAAAAGGCAGAGAGCCTGCGCCCTCCGCCGTTGTTGAAAGATGGAATTCTTATCCGGTGGCGCTCAGGCTTGGCCGAAGATTGTTTTGCCGTTGCTGCGGAGGTCTTCGGCGGCCTGGACGAGGCGCGCGGCCATGGATTCCTCGGCCTTTTTGAGGTATGACCGCGGGTCGTAGACCTTTTTGTTGCCCACTTCACCGTCGATTTTGAGGACACCGTCGTAGTTCTTCATGATATGATCGGCAACGGGACGGGTGAAGGCGTACTGGGTGTCGGTATCGATGTTCATCTTGACGACGCCGTAGCCGAGGGTCTCGCGGATTTCCTCGAGGGAGGTGCCCGACCCGCCGTGGAAGACGAGGTCGAACCATGCCTCTTTTCCGTGTTTGGCGACGACGGCGTCCTGGCCCTTCTTGAGGATGTCGGGGCGCAGTTTGACCGCTCCCGGCTTGTAGGAACCGTGGACGTTGCCGAAGGTGGCGGCGAACATGTAGCGGCCGATACCGTTGAGCGCCTCGAAGACGGCGACCATGTCCTCGGGCGTGGTGTAGAGTTTTTCCTGCGGGGTGTCTTCGCCGCCCGCCGCACCGTCTTCTTCGCCACCGACGACGCCGGCTTCGACTTCGAGGACAATTTCGTTTTCCGCGCAGAGCTTCAGGTACTCCTTGGAGAGCGCCATGTTTTCCTCGAGCGGAAGATCCGAGGCGTCGAGCATGTGCGCTTGGAAGAGGTTGTTGAGGCCCTTGGCGCGGCGCTCCGCCGTGGCCGCGATGAGCGGCTTGAGGAAGGCGTCGGCGACTTTGGGCTGGCAGTGGTCGGTGTGCAGGCCGATGAGGACGTCGTGCTTTTCGGCTAGCCTGTGGGCGGCTTCGGCGAGGACGATGACCCCGTAGGCGGCGTCTTTGACATTGAGGCCCGAGGCGAACTGGCCGCCTCCGGTGGAAAACTGGATAATCCCGTCGGACTTGGCGTCGGAGAAGGCCTTGAGGGCCGCGTTGATTGTCGTGATGCTGGTGACGTTTACGGCCGGGTAGGCGTAGTTGCCCTTTTGGGCGGCGTCGAGCATGGCCGCGAACTGTTTCGGTGTGGCGATCGGCATGGTGTTGTTTGTTTTGTGTTAGTGGAAAACCTCATTAATCAAATCGAATGAAGCGCGCTGACAACATTAATTTCACTAATGTCTTGGCTGTGCGGCGGCAGTTTGCGCGAAGAAAAGCCGCGCGTGCTGCCGGAAGCGTTCAACCGGGGAAAGGATGAGGGGGAACCGCGACGCGTGCGTCAATCCTTTCGTGCTGCGGTTAGGCTGCTTGCGCAGTCGGGTGCGGGAGGCCCCCCAATCGTTAGCGATGGTCCCGGACGGTGGTTGGCCGACAGTTTTGCGGCGG
>JAFIGH010000056.1 GCA_020831525.1 Opitutales bacterium | reverse complement strand
CGCCGCTGCACCACACGCGCAACTAGATGATAGACACATACTTCATTAGATACAACTCTTTGTTCTCCCATAATTAATCTCACTCCTTTTCAACTCAAATTTTTTATCTTCGAAAATTTAGGAAAGGTCAAGAATTTAAAGTCAGGCAATTGCTGCTGGCAAATCAGGCGACTTTTAGGAGCGTCTCGCGAAGGGAGCGTGCGGAGGCCTGGAGGCCTTGTTTTTCCTTGGGCCAGAGGTCGATTTCGACGTGTTCGAGGACACCGTCGCGCCCGACCACGGTGGGCACGCTGAGAGAGATGTCGCGGATACCGTAGGCTTTGCCGCGCTGGCGGGAGGCGACGGGCAGGAGCTGGCGTTTGTCGAGAACGATGGCGTGAACGACTTCGGCGATGGTGGCGCCGACGGCCCAGCCCGCGCCGCCCTTGCGGCGGATGACCTCCGCGCCACTGCCTTTGGCGCGCTCAAAGAGTTCCTTTTGCTTTACCGGGGTCCAGCCGGAGCAGCCCGCGAGGGGAAGACCCGCGTAGGTGGCGGAGGACCAGACCGGCACCATGGAGTCGCCGTGCTCGCCGAGGATGAGGGCCTTGACCTGGGTGGGAGCGAGGCTCATCTCCTCCGCGATGAGGGAGCGGAAGCGGGCCGTGTCGAGCATCGTGCCGAGGCCGAGGATCTGGTGGGCGGGGACATCCAGCTCGAGCGTGCTGAGGTGGGTGAGGATATCGACGGGGTTCGAAACGATGAAAAACTTCGCACAGGCGAGGTGGCCCGCCGAGCGGATGTCCGCGAGGATGCCCCGGAAAAGGGAGACGTTGCGGTTGATGAGGTCGAGGCGCGACTCGTCGGGTTTGCGGCGCAGCCCGGCGGTGATGACGTAGATATTGGTGTCGCGCGCGCGGTCGTAGTCACCCGCGTAGACGCGGGTATCGGCAAGGCTGGAGGCACCGTGCAGGAGGTCGAGGGCCTCGCCGTCGGCAAGATCCTTGTTGGCGTCGAGTATCTGGATCTCCGATACAATCCCGGCGCACTGCAGGGCAAAAGCCGCGTTGGACCCGACGCGGCCGCCGCCGCCGATGATGGTGACTTTCATAACGGTCTTCTAGGCTTGGAGTTTTTCTATGATGAGGTCGGTAATGCGCTGCACGAGGACCTCGGATTCGTCGTTTCGGGAGGGGGAGGGAGAAGAAGATGAAGAGGAAGAGGAAGAGGAAGAGGAAGGAGGAGAGGGGGAGGGGTTGCGGCAGATGACACCGGGGCGGAATTCGCTGTTGTCGCAGAGTTCGCACTCCTTCCAGTTTTCGCGTTTATCCTTCATGCCGAGGGACTTGCGAAGCTCAATGAGTTCGCGCGCCTGTCCGCCGGTGATCGTCTTGAGGTCGGTGCCGAGCTGGGAGGCGATCCAGATCGTTTTGCAGTAGGAGTCGGTATTCTCCATCTTCCAATAGGCGTCCTCGATGTGGTCGCCCCATGTGATGACGCCGTGGTTGAGCATGAGGACGGCGTGGTGGTCCTTCGCCACTTCGCCGACGGCCTTGGCGTTGGCGGGGGTGCCCGGTGTCTGGTATTCGGCGATGCCGATCTGCCCGAGAAAGACCTCCGCCTCGGGGATCATGCAGGTGGGCGGACGCACACCCGCGACGGCGTAGGCGGTGGCGTGCACGGGGTGGGCGTGGCAGGTGGCGCGCGCCTTGGGCTGGTTGCGGAAAATGGCGAGGTGTGTCATGCACTCGCTCGTGCGCTTGTATTTGCCGGCGAGCTGTTTGCCCTCGAAGTCCACGAGGCTGATCGTCTCGGGCGACATGAAGCCCTTGGAGATGAGCGTCTGCGTGGTAAGGAAGAGGTTGTCGCCCACGCGCACGACGAGGTTGCCGCCGTTGCCGTCGGTGTATTCGCGTTCCCACATACGGCGGCCGATGTCGCACATGCGGCGCTTGAGTTCCTCAATGGGCGGCGAGGTGAAAAAGGCCTGGATTTCGTCGGGTGTCTTCGGGTCGGCACCGGGGGGCCATTCGAAGATGTAGTTGGGCAGGATGGGTTCGCCAGGCGCGGTCGCGCGGGCCGGGGCGGCGGCGGAAGCGCCGCGTGCGTTTCCCGTTGCTTCGCGCAGGCGGTCGCGGGCGGAGGGAGTGAGGATGATGTCCTTCGGCATACTCGCCGGAGAGCCCCCTTTCGCAAGGTGGGCACGGACATCGGATTCGGTGTAAACGCGTTTGGCCATGATGGGATCAGGTTGGCAAAGGTTTGTGGGTCAATTTGTCGATGATGGCGACGTTGTAGGCGTCGCAGGGTGTCGGCTCGGGGAAGGGCGCGGCGGCCTCGCCGCCGTCGGTGTAGCCGATAAGATCGCCCGGCGAGGCACCGAGATTGTCGTAAACGACGAAGGAATTCCCCTTGCGGAGCTTCCCCGCGGGCGGCTCCGGGGCTTTGGGCGACCACGGCGAAGCGACGAGAAACCGGGCACCTTTGTAGGCGGGGTCTCCCACGCTGAGCGTGACGCGGCCGACGACGCGCGCGAGCTTCATGCCACCGCCTCCTTTTCCGCCGCGGCGGCGGGGTCGTCGATGATACCGATGGAAAGGTAGCGCATGGGCGAATGATTGTCCCCCACCCGCTCGCGCACCGTCTTTCCGTCGCTCGTGACCATGACCGTCTGATGCAGGCCCGCGCCGAGGGTGTCGGCCACGAGCACGGGATCGCCGATTTCCTCGCCGGCGTCGTTGACCGGCTGGCACACCAACTGCCGCCACCCCCGCAAGGTCGGATGGTGGATGGTGCTCACGGCGGTCCCCTCTACTCGGCAAAGTATCATCGTCGGCGGTTTTCCGGGTTTAGCTGACCATGGCGAGGTTGTCGACCATGACACAGCGGCGCTTGCGCGTGAACGTGGTCGGTGTGGTGATGCCCTCCCCCGTGGTCGTGGCGACGGAAAAGCTGGCGTAGCCCTCGCCGCCGGAACCGAGACCCGCGATGCAGGCACCGTTCTTTATGAAGAGGGTCGACTCCAGCGCACGCGCCATGGCGGTCATGTGGCGCACATTGAGGGAGTGGATGATGGAGGAGTGTTTGTACCCGTGTTCCGCGACACGCGCCATTTCGATGGCCTCCTCGACGTTGCGGGCGCGCACAACCGGGAGCATCGGCATCATCTGCTCCTCCACAACGAATAGGTGGTCGGCGGCGGTCTCGGCGAAGAGGAGTTCCGTCTTGGGCGGGACCTTGAGCCCGGCATGTTCGGCGAGGACGGAGGCGTCGGCCCCCACAAGGTCGCGGTTGACGGCGGGGTGCGAACAGCCCCCGGCGTCTTTCGTAAAGGTGAACGCCGCTTCCGTGAGGCGCTCCAGTTGGGCCGCGTTGAGCGATACCGCTCCGGCCCGGCGAAAGGCGTCGAGGAAGGGCTTGTAGACCTTGTCGACGACGAAGACTTCCTTTTCCCCGATACAGAGGAGATTGTTGTCGTAGGCCCCGCCGAGGATAATGTCGCGGGCGGCCTGGTCGAGGTCGGCGGATTCGTCGACGACTACGGGCGGATTTCCCGGCCCCGCGCAAATGGCGCGCTTGCCGCTGCGCATGGCGGCATTGACGATACCGGGACCGCCGGTCACGCAGATGAGGCGCACGGCGGGATGCGCGCAGATTTCGTTGAAGGACTCGACCGTCGGCTTCTCGATGATCGTCGCGATGTTCTCGATACCGACTTCGCGCTTGATCGCCTCATTGAATGCCCGCACCGCCATGGCGGCGCAACGCGCTCCCTTGGGGTGCGCGTTGAAGACGACGGTGTTGCCCGCCGCCACCATGCTGACGATGTTGCAGGCAAGCGTGGGAACGGAGTGCGTGACCGGCGTGACCGCGCCGATGACGCCGAAGGGACAGTTCTCCTCGAGGGTGATGCCGTGGTCGCCGCTCATGCCGTGCGGCGAGAGCCACTCCGTGCCGGGCAGACGCGGGATGCCCTGCAGCTTCTCCACCTTGTGTTCGAGGCGCCCGATGCGCGTCTCCTCGAACTCCACGCGGCCCCACTCTTCCGCCTTGTCGCGGCAGAGTGATTTGACGACCTGCACAATGCGCTCGCGCCCGGCGAGACCCTGCTTGCGGAGTTGTTCGTAGGCGTCGGCTGCCGCCGTGCACGCCTCGTCGGCTGTCGCGAAGACACCGCCGCGGCCACCGCGCGAACCGGGGCGCGCGACCGGAGAAGCCGGACGCGGCGAAGCGATCCCTGGATTTTGCAAGCGTGAGAGCACGTCTTCAACGACAGAGCGTATAAGTTTTTCGTCCATGTATCCGGAAGTTCAGTTGGGGGTGCGGAGCACGCGGGTGTCAGCTGTCTCCGCGCGCGTTGTAGACCTGGCGGCCGAGGACTTCGACGGTGTCGACAATGCCGATCACAGCGGCGTCGACAGGGAGCTGCTTGAGCCCCTCCGCCTGGCGGGCGCTGCTACCCTGGCAAAAGAGCACCACCTCATCCTTGCCCGCCCCGAGGTTGTCGACGGCCACAATCGTATTCTGCCCCGGACGGAATTTGCCGGGGTCCTCTTCGTCGACGAGGAGCGGACGCAGGAGCAGGAGCTTGCGCCCCCGCATGGTGTCGTCCTTCTTCGTCGATACGACCGAGCCGATGACGCGCGCGAGGAACATGCGGGTTACTTGCTCTTCGCGGCGGTGTGCTGCGGGATAATGCCGCTCACTTCGTCGGCGGGGCGCGGCACGACGTGCACACTCACGACTTCGCCGACCGCCTGCGCGGCCTGGGCACCGGCTTCGACGGCTGCTTTCACAGCGGCGACATCGCCGGTGACCGTGGCGGTGACGAGCGCGCTGCCGACCTGCTTCATAGGACCGGCGAGTTCGACGTTCGCCGCCTTGAGCATGGCGTCCGTTCCGGTGACGAGCGCGACGAGACCTTTTGTCTCGAGCATTCCGATTGCATTGTTGGCCATGGTATTACTTTCCGTTGATTGGATGGTTTTGGAATTCAGGTGATAAAGTTGTGTCAGGAACCGTGAAGAATGCGGCGCCTTGTCTCACGTGCCACGACCAGTTCCTCGTTGGTGGGGATGACAAGCACACGGACAGCGGAATCCTCCGCCGCGATGTCGCCCTCGCCGCCGGAGTAGGCGGCGTTGCGTCCTTCGTCGAGGCGGATGCCGAACCCTTCGAGTCCCGCGCAGACGCCGCTGCGGATATCCGCCCGGTTTTCGCCGATGCCGGCCGTGAAGACGAGCGCTTCGAGCCCGCCCATTTCAAAGGCAAACGCGCCCGTCCAGTGCCGGATCGACTTGACGAGGACGTCGAGCGCGAGGCGGGCGTCGGTGTTTCCCTCCTCCGCCGCCGCCGCGATGTCCCGCACGTCGTTGCTCACGCCGCTGATGCCGAGAAGCCCCCCTTCCTTGGAGAGCTGGCGCAAGGCTTCGTCGAAAGTGATACCAAGCTCGCGCATAGCGACGGCGACCGCCATGGAGTCGAGATCGCCGACGCGGTTGTTGTGCGGCAGGCCGCTCTGCGGGGAGAGACCGAAGCTGGACCCGATGGCCACACCGTTGCGGATGCCCGCCACTGAACTGCTCCCGCCGAGATGGCAGGAAACGACGCGCAGGGGCTTTGCCGGTTCGTCGCCCGGACCGTCGACGTAGAGCCGGCGCACCGTCTCGGCGACATCCGCGCGCCCGAGCATTTCGGCAGCACGCTCCGCAATGAATTTGTGGCTCGCGCCGTGAAAGCCGTGCCGGTGGATACCCGCGGCGTGCCATGCCTTGGGGACGGCATAGCGCTTGAGCGCTTCGGGCGCCCATTGGTAGAAGCTCGTCTCGAAAAGCGCCACGAGCGGCGCCTTGGTCCGCTTGCCGAACTGCCGGATGCCGTCGGCGTAGGCCGGGTTGTGCGCGGGCGCAATCTGGGCGAAGCCTTCCAGCGCCTCAAGGGCGCGGTCGTCGGCGAAGACGCAGCCTGAAAGGTTTTTTCCGAGCACCGCCTTGAAGCCCACCCCGTCGAGATCGTCGAGACTGGCGAGGTGCCCTTCGTCGACAAGCTTGGCGAGCCCGTCGGCGATGGCTTTGCCGTGGTCCTCCACCCGCTCGTAGCCGCCCTTCGCAAGCATCGTGGCGTCCTCGCCGTGGAAGGCGAAGAGCCGGTACTTGAAGGAGGTCGAGCCGAGGTTGGCGACGAGGATCTTCATCGGTTCGGGGCCGGTCCGCCGCCGCGGGTCCGGATGACGCGCGGAGAGGCCGGCGCGGCTGAGGTTCAGAGGCCCTTGTTCAACTTGGAGAGGTCGTCGTGCGGACGCGGGATAACCTGCACGCTGACGACCTCGCCGACGGTCTGGCCGGCGGCGGCGCCGGCCTCGACGGCGGCTTTGACCGCCGCGACATCGCCCCGGAAAAAGGCCGTGACAAGGCCGCTGCCGACCTTCTCCCAGCCGCTGAGGGTGACGTCCGCCGCTTTCAGGGCCGCGTCGCTCGCTTCAAGGAGCGTGACGAGCCCCTTCGCTTCAATCATTCCCAATGCTTGTGATGCCATGGTTGTATCTTGTTTTTGGTGACGTCAGACGTCGAAGTTCTTGAGGAGATCCACGTGCGGGCGCGGGATGACGTGCGAGCTGACCAGCTCGCCCACTTTGCGGGCCGCTTCCGACCCGGCCTCGACGGCCGCTTTCACACTGCCCACGTCGCCTTTGACGAGGACGGTGATGAAACCGCCGCCGATCTGTATCGTCTTGACCAGCTTTACGCTGGCGGCCTTCACCATGGCGTCGCCCGCTTCGACGGCGCCGGTAAAGCCTTTGGTTTCCACCAAACCGAGTGATTCGTTCATGTCTTTGTATTTCCTTTCAGGTGTTCAGGCTTCTCAGCGAAAAAGTTCTACTTTGGAATCGGGTCCGAGCCCGCAGGCGTTGCCCTCGTCGGTGTCGATGTGGACCTCCAGCTTGAAGCTCGGGTCCACGCGGGCGAGCATCCGGTCGAAGGTTACCCCCAGCTCGCCGCCCACGCGCATCTTCATCATGTCGCCGCTTTTCACGCCGTAATACTCCGCGTCGTCCGGGCTGAGGTGGGCGTGCGGCGCGGCGCGGATGACACCCTCGGGCATCTCGAAAAAACCGTTCGGCCCCATGAGCATGCAGCCCGGCGTGCCCTCGATCTTGCCGGAGGGCCGCACCGGAATCTTGAAACCGAGTGCAATCGCATCGGTGAAGGCCAGCTCCACTTGGTTGAGCGGGCGGCACGGGCCGAGGATGCGCAGGTTGGAAATCACGCGGCTGCGCGGACCGACAAGCGTGACACTCTCCTTCGCCGCAAATTGCCCCTCCTGGTAGAGCCACTTCATGGGGGTGAGCTTGTGCCCCGGCCCGAAAAGTTGCTCCACCGCTTCTTGTGTGAGGTGGCAGTGCCGCGCGCTCACGTTCACCACCAAGGGGTTCGGCGCAGCCGCCGCCGGGCGCTCCGCACCGCCTCCCATACGTGACAGAAGCGCTTCACGGACAAGCGCTTCGACGACTTCACGGCGGAGGTTCGGGGCGGTGGACGGCATGGTTCGGCGGGATTGGGTTCGAAGGTTTTTGGAAGATTTCATGCAAAATCTTCCAAAGCTGTCAAGAGGTTTTCGTCGCCGGTGCACCCCGCGACCCTTTCGATGAAGAAAGAAAAACCGCTCCACCGCAACGGTTTTGTCGCGGGCGCGCAGAAAATTCAGCCCGCCCTCTCGTTCTGCTTCATTTGAAAAGCGATAAGGACGGCGGAGCTGACGAGGATGGTGACGGTGGCCATGGCCATGGCGGCGGAGATATCGCCCTGCTCGAACTGGTTGAAGATGAACGTGGCGGTCGTGTCGACACCGGGCGGAAGAAGGAGAATGGAGGCGACCAGTTCCCGCATGCAGACGATGAAAGTCGTGAGCCACGCAGCGACAAGGGCGGGCCGCAACTGCGGCAGCACAATGCGCCTGAAGACAGTGAGGGGGGATGCTCCGAGGACGGCGGCGGCGTTCTCGAGGCGCTCATCCACCGAGCGCAGGCTCGCGTTGGCGTAGTTGAGGGCGTCCGTAATGTAGATGACAACATAGGCGAGAAGCAGCATCCACACCGTGTTGTAGACATCGATCCGCACCCACGGGGCGTTCCATGCAAGGATGAGCGCGACGGCCATGACAATTTTGGGCAAGACGCGGGGCAGCAGGGCGAGCCCGTCGACGACCTTTTGCAACGGACCTTCCGCGCGGACGCTCACATAGGCAACGTATCCGCCGACGAAAACACACGTCGTCGCGGCCGCGAAGCTCAGGCCCGCGCTCGTCGCGAGGGCACCCATGCCGCGTGAGCCGGGCTCGAAGAGCGCGGCATAATGGCGGAGGGTCAGCCCGGGGAATCCTCCGCCCCAGCGCTCCGCGAGACTTGTCAGCACCATGGCGGTGTAGGGCAGAACCGCGGCGGCGGCAAAGAGACCGCCGAAGAAGCACCACCCGGCCACGGTCCACCCGCGCTTCAGCCGCACAAGGCGTGAGACGCCCGGACGGTGCGCGGCGCGACCCCCGCGCGCGCCGAGCCAGCGGCTGGCATAGAGCGAGACGAGGGCAAAGAGGCAAAGCAGGCTGGAAAGCGAGGTGGCCAGCGGTAGATCGACAGGCCAGCTCGTGACGAGGTAGAAGATCTCGGCGGGAAGCAACGGCAGGTTGCTGCGGGTGCCGAGCACGGCGGGAACGCCGAAATTCGACAGGGCCTCGAGAAACACGAGCAGACCCGAGTTGAGGATGGCAGGCAGCAGCAGGGGCAAAAGGATATGGCGCGCCCGCGCGCGCCAGTCGGCTCCGAGCACGGCGGCGGCGTCTTCAAGGCGGGTGGGCAGCGAGCGCAGCGAGGCCTCCACGGCCAAAGCCACGTAACCGTAGGAAGAAAGCGCCATGACGAGGGTGACGCCCCAGAACGAAAAGAAGAGCGCCCGCGCTCCGCCGGGCACACCGCCGAGGACGATGTCGGCAAAGCCGCCCTCCTGCATGATGAGAATGTAGGATAGCGCCGCGATGTAGGGCGGCGTCATTATCGGCACGAGCAGGGTGAGCCGGGCCCACAGCTTGCCCGGAAGGTCTGTCCGTGCGAGCAGGTAGCCGCAGGGAATGCCGAAGACCCACGACACCACCGTCACGGAGCCCGCCCATGCGAGCGAATTCCAGAGCATGCGCACAATATCCGGGGTGGCCAGCATCCGCCGGTAGGGATCGAGGAAACCGTCCCACCGCCCGCCGAGAAAGCCGGGGAAAACGCTCTGCAAGAGCAGGAGGGCAAGCGGGTAGCCGGTCGCGGCGAGAAAAAACGCCGCGCACAAGAGTAGCGGTAATTTGCCGGAGAGGGCGCGGAGGATGCGGCGTGCAAGCATGGCTCACTCGCGCACGACGGCGGCGCGTTCGACTTCCAGTTGAAAGCGGCGGAGGACTGTTGCGTGGTGACGCAGCGCGCCTTCGGCCGGAACTTCGAATACGGGCGGCATGCCGTCGACCCGCCGCGCCGCGCTCAGTTCTGTGTCCTTCCGCGCGGGCAGGAGATGGGCGGCGGCGACCCGCTCCTGCGATTCGCGCGTGAAGTAGAAGTCGACGAAACGCTGCGCGCGCTCCGGCACCGGTGTGTCGGCCAGGATGGCGGCGGGTCGCGTGACGAGGGCACCGCCGGAGGCGGGAAAGTGCATCCGCACATCCGCCCCGTCCGCGATCTGCCGGTAGATCAGGTAATCGACGGCACCGACGATGCCGTCGTAGGCACCGATCAGGAGCGAAGTGATGGCCTGGCTGTTGGCGGCGGAGAACTCAAGGCCCCGGCGCCGCGCACTGCGGAAGCGCGGCCACGCCGCGTCACCCTCCCGCAGCGTGTAGGCGAGGACGAAATCGCCCGCCGATCCCGAACGCGAGGGCGACGGCATCGTGAGACGTCCCGCAAACCCTCCGCCGAGGACATCCTCCCATTCGATGTCCGGCGCATACACCGCCGCGCGCAAGGCGATGCCCACGACCGCCGCACTCGTGGCAAAGTAGTGATTGTCCGGATCGTGCCACTGCCGCCGGGTCTCGTCGAGCCATGGCGGGTCATAGGGCAGCAATCGCCCCTCCGCCTTGAGCGACTCCGCCGCCACGCCGCTGGCAAACACCACGACATCCGCGCGCGGGCGGTAGCGCTCGGCCTCCAGCTTGGCCATGATCTGCCCCGTCGTGGCCGCGAACAGCTCCACGGGAATGCCCGTCGACTCCATAAACGCCGCGATGATCTCCTCGGCAAGCGGCCGCGGACCCGCCGAGTAGACAACGAGGTGGTCGCGCTCCGCATCCGCCGCCGGTCCGCAGCCGGCAAAGACGAGTGCGGTGGCAAGGGCCGCCGCGGCGGCCAACGTCACTCCGCGAGGCACCGCACGTCCTCCATGGAAAAGCGCACGTGCACGGGCGCTCCGGCGGCGATGCGCCCTGCGCCGAACCCCCGCAGCGTAAATGCCTCCCCCACCTCCGCGAGAATCTCGTAGCGGTCGCCGAGAAACCGTTCGCGCCGGCAGATCCCCGGAAGCACCACACACCCGTTCCCCGCCTGCGGAGGTCCGCCGTTGCCCGGCTCGACCCGCACCGCCTCACGCCGGAGAAGAAGGTGCGCCACAGCACCCGCCGTCGCGCCGGAGGGCAGCGGCGTGTCGTGTCCACCGGGCCAGCGGGCACGGCCGCCGTCCGTCCGCACCGGCACAATGTTACTGGAACCAATGAAGCTCGCGGCAAAGCGCGTGGCGGGATGCCGGTAGAGTTCCTCCGGCGGTCCGCATTGCTCGACGCGTCCGCCGTTCATCAGGGCGATGCGGTCGCCCACGGCAAAGGCCTCCGCTTGGTCGTGGGTCACATAGACGGCAGTGATGCGCTCCTCCCGAAGCAGCGTAGCGATTTCGTCCTTGAGCGTCTCACGCAGGCGGGCGTCGAGGGCACTCAGCGGCTCGTCGAGCAAAAGCAGGCGCGGGCGCACGACGAGCGCGCGGGCGATGGCCACCCGCTGCTGCTGCCCGCCGGAGAGTTCGCCGGGCCACCGGTTGGCAAACGTCTCCATGCGCACGCGGGCAAGCGCCTGCATCGTGCGGTCCTCGCGTTCGTGGCGCCCGAGACCGCGCAATCGCAGGCCGAAGGCCACATTCTCCGCCACCGACATGTGCGGCCAAAGGCTGAACTCCTGGAAAACCATCGCAAAACCGCGCCGTCGCATGGGCACAAAACGTCCCTCCGCCGGCACGTCGAGCGCCTCGCCGGTGCAACGCACGGCACCCGCGTCCGCTTCAAGGCCGCCGGAAACGATGTTCAGGAGCGTGGTCTTGCCGCAGCCGGACGGGCCGAGCAAGACAAGGCACTCGCCCCGCTCAAGGCTGACCGATATCCCCTTGAGCACCTCGTCCTCGCCGAAACGCTTGCGCAAGTCATGGATCTCCAGATACGGCGCACTCATCCCACTATCCGAACCGCCCCGCCCCGCCGGAACAACCCGCCTGCGTAAAGATTGCGTGACAAATCAATCCGTCCCCGCATCCGCCGGATTGTCACCGGATTTTCACTGGAGCGACGGAGCTTTGTCACACCCCGCGGTGACCCTTGTTCAGGACGTCCTCCGGCAATCAGGCCGCAGGACGCCGACAACCAACACAGACAATGCAAACGTGTTTCCGAACAGGAAAGCCGCGGCTCCGGGCCGCGGCCCTCGCCGCAGTATTCGCTGCCTTCGCCGTGCCCGCCCATTTCGCGGCGGCGGACACGCGCGACATCGATGTCGCCGTCCTTCTCGAAGTGCTCGTCGAGAAAGGCATACTCACCGACGCCGAAGTGCGGCGCGCCATGGAGCGCTCGCGACGCCGCGCGGAGGAGGAGGCGGCACGTGTCGGCCCCTCCGCCGAATTGAGCCCGGGAGTCCACTACGAACCCGCCGAACCGCTCGGCACCGAACCGATGCCCGCGCGCGTGCGGAAGTTCGGGGTTGAAACGCCGGACGGCCGCGACCGGTTCCGCATCCGCGGCCGCCTTATGGCGGACTTCGCCTATGTCGACTGGGACGACGCGCAGGACACGGTTGACGGCGACATGGCGCGCTACGGATCGATCATCCGCCGTGCCCGCCTCGGTGCCCTCGGCATCTGGAACTACGATTGGGAATGGCAGCTTGAAGTCGATTTCCGCGACCTCGAAGTCCGCTTCGCCAACGCCTACATCGCCTACCTCGGCTGGGACCAGTCGCGCTTCGCCATCGGCCACTTCAAGGAGCCCTTCAACATGGAAAGCTCCACCAGTTCCCGCCGCATCACGTTCATCGAACGGGCCACACCGGTCGACGCATACAGGCCGGACCGCGAACTCGGTTTCCTCTACGAAACCATCCGCCCCGACATGTATATCGGGCTCGGAGCCTTCGGGGGCGACAGCGTGGTCCGCAACCGACGCATCACGGAGGGCTTCTCCCTCGCCGGGCGGGCGTCGTTCGCCCCGATCAACGAGGAGGATCGTTTCCTCCACATCGGCGGCTCCGCCAACTACCGCAAAAACGCCTATCGGCAGCGCGAGGGCCGCAACCGCGAATACATCGACGTGCGCCTGCGCTCCCGCCTCGGCACCCGCGCCGTTGACGGGCGCATGATCGGCCTCAACGACATCCCCAATGTCAAAGACTTCAGCCGCGCCGCCCTTGAATTCGCCAAGGGCTGGGGACCCTTCGCCGTGCAGGGCGAATACCTGTGGGTCGACATCAACCGCGATTTCGGTCTCGAGTCACTCTCCCTGGAAGGCTGGTACGCGCAGGCCTCATGGTTCCTCACGGGCGAGACCCACACGTACCGCGCCGACAGCGGTGATATGGGCGCGCCCAAGGTGAACAATCCCTTCGGGAGCCGCGACGGCGGTCCGGGGGCATGGCAACTCGCCCTGCGCTATGCTACCGCCGATTCCAACTCCCGCGACTACGACGGCCACGAGATGGACCACTGGACCCTCGGTCTCAACTGGTTTCCCATCCCCGAAATCGTCCTCAAACTCAACTATGCCTATGTCGACGCCGAAAACCTCGACGGCAAGCGGACCACGGCCAACGTCTTCGCCTTCCGCGCCCAGCTGGAGTTTTGACCCCGAGGCCGACAATCGTTTCGCACCAAATGAAAAGCCCGGTTCCTCGCGGAACCGGGCTTTTGCGTAAACCGATCAGCTGGGCTCTACGAAATCTCACCAAGGGAAGAAGGCGTCGTCCGCACGGCTGTAGTAGAGTTCTCCGTACGCATCCGCGGCGACAATCCAGTCGTCGGCATCCGCTGAATACAGAAACAGCCCCGTCGCGGTGTCACCGAAACCGACGTACAGCCAGCCCGCTGTTTCATGGTAGATCCAACCCGCGCCGTCCGGATCGAGATCGCGGACATAGGCGATCCCCCAATCGACCTCACCCACGCCGTCCCAGAGAAGCGCCCAGCAGCCGCCGAGCTGGTATAGGCCTCCGAGGTACGGGTGGTTGTCCGATTCACCGGCCTCCGCGCACAGCCCGGCCGAGCCGCCCACGGGAACAATACGCAGATTGTTCACGGCGAGACCGCTGCGGAGAGATCCAGACTCCCCTTCCTCAAGGTTCGAGAACTGCCAGCGGAAATACGCTGTCTCCCCCGGCAGCAGCGGCCCGAAGGTCGCCCCCTCAGCGTCCGACGGGTCGATGACGACGGCGGATAGATCGACATAGCCGGAGACCGTCGTCCGGTTCTCCGGAAGGCTGCCGTCCTGCTTTGTGTCCGGATCGAGGCTCTCCGCCGCGCTCGGGTTCGGCGTGCTGAAGATGTCCATTTCAAAAGTATCGCGGGCGTCCCGTTCGAGGTAGGTGTCGTATTTCAGCCGGATGCGGTTCAGGCGGTCGCCGCGGTACCAAGCTTCGACGTCGTAACTCACATTGAAGCCGTCGATGGGCACGCCCGTGTGGTTTGTGAAGGCGAAGAACAGCCGCGCGTCGCGCAGGTCGACGGGCTCTCGCTCGCGGATGCCGAAGGAATGGTTCTCCCCGTCGGCGGTGAATGCGGCGAAGGCACCGTATTCAAAATCCGGGTCCGACGTCGCGAAGTCCCCCACTCCGGTGTACGGATCGTCCGGCGGGAGGATCCGGCCCTCGTCCCATGAGACGGAGAAGAACACCGGCAGGGTCTCCGGTGTCCCGCGGTAGGCATTGAAGTCTTCCGCGAAAACTTGCCCCGGATAGGCAAAGAAGAAGCGGACGTCTTCGGCGGCGAGGCCGGTCGTTGCCATGGCGGCGGCGACAGTCAATATTCGGTATTTCATCGTATTCTTTCGAGTTGGTGTTGTAGGCGGGAAGAAAGCCCGGTTGGCCCCGTTCCCCCACCCAATGTGCGCCTCTCCGGTGACAACCGCGTGACGCCCTGCTTACAATCGTCAAAAAAAAGCGCGCCCCAACCCCTCGGGACGCGCTTCCGGGGACGAACCCGGCAGACGAACGGCCGCTTTCTCAGCGGCGACGACGCAGACAGACAAGGACCAACGCCAGCAGACCGCCGACAGCGGCATAGACCGACGGTTCCGGAATGGCGGTGATGGAAAGATTGTTGATCGCCAGACCACTGCGGAGCGATCCGCCGTCGCCGTCGGTGTTGGAAAACTGCCAGCGGAAATAGGCCGTCTCACCGGGCGCCAGTGCGCCGAACATTTCGCCCGTGCCGTCGTCGAGTGTCGTGAGGTCGACGGTGCCGAAGACCGTCGTCCGGTTGGCGGCCAGCGAACCGTCGACTTTCGTCCCGACGGTCATTTCGGCGGACGGGTTGTCGGTCGAGAAGATGTCGACCTCAAAAGTATCGCGGTCCGGACTGTCGAGCAGCGTGTCGTACTTCAGACGGATGCGGTTGCGGCGGTCGCCGATGAACCACGCCTCCACATCGTAGCTCACCTCGAAGGAGGAAACGGACACGCCCGTATTGTTCGTAAAGGCGAAGAACAGGCGCGCGTCGCGCAGGTCGATGGGCGCCCGCTCGCGGATGCCGAAGGAGAAGTCGCTGTTGTCCGACGTGAAGGCGGAGAACGCACCGTAGGAAGTATCGGGATCGCTCGTCGCGAAATCCCCGACTCCGGTGAAGGGATCGTCCGGGGGCTCAATCTCGCCCTCGTCCCACGAGACCGAGAAGTTATCCGGCAGCGTCGCCGCTGTTCCCCTGTAGGCGTTGAAGTCCTGCGTGTAGGGCTGATTCAGCTCGTCAAAGCTGAAGACCTGCGCCCCGAGCGAGGCGGCGAAACCTACGGCTGCGGCGACCGCGAAGATGGATTGTTTTCTGTGCATGTGTTTGCCTTGGTTCTTGGATTTGCGTTCAGCACAAATGCGTGCGGCCAATACTATGCCCATGCGCGTGTGCCGGTTTCGTGACACTCCGCGCACAATTTCGTGAAAACCGAGCGCGGTCCGATGGAGACGCCGCGGATCCGGCCAACAAAGAGGCCCACGCCGCTTTGCGGTACCGTGGGCCTGAAAAATGGAGCGAGCGAAGGGATTCGAACCCTCGACATCCACCTTGGCAAGGTGGTGCTCTACCAGCTGAGCTACGCTCGCGATGAAAAGAAAACACGGAAAACAAGCCTTCGACTCAAGCCTGTCAACTGCGATTTTTCGGATTTTCGACTATCCGTGCTCTTCAGCAAAGATCGTCCGGGAATCCCTCGGAGAATCGAAATCCGGCGCTGCTGCTTCCGCCGCACCCGTCCCTCCGGAAAAAATAGGTATTCCCCGTCGCGACGAGTATCCGCCAACGTCGGCACCCGCATGAAATGCAGTATCCCGGCAACCGCCAGTGCTTTCGAAAACGTCAAGTAATCTTAGTAAGGGTTCTTTTTTGTCAATAATTATATCCGTGGGATGTATATGGGTGTTTATTTAACTGCGGAATGGAAAATATCGGGACTGGGACGCTTTTCGGCGCTTGCGCGGGTGGCATGGGGCAGCAAGAAGCTATCGGGATGGAAATGACTGCATTCACGAAGTACCACGCCCTCGGCAATGATTACCTTGTCCTCGATCCCGGGGAATGTGCGGAACTTCCCTCCCCGCGGGACATCCGGTTGATCTGCCACCGCCACTACGGTCTCGGCTCGGACGGGATTCTTTTCGGCCCGCTGGGGGCGGGGGCGGACTTCGGCCTGCGCATTCTCAATCCGGACGGCAGCGAGGCGGAGAAGAGCGGCAATGGCCTGCGGATTTTCGCGCGCTACCTGCACGACAAGGGCCGCGTCGGCGCGGAGCCCTTCCGTGTGTCGACGCCGGGCGGTGTGGTCGAATGCGTCGTCGACGCAGCGGCAGGGATGATCGCGGTGGAAATGGGGCGGGTTTCGTTTGCGGCGGAGACGATTCCGGTGACAGGTGAACCGCGGGAGGTCATCAACGAAACGCTGACCGCGGCGGGCCGGGAATTCAGCTTCTGTGCGGCCACCATCGGCAACCCGCACTGTGTCCTGCCTGTCGATGAGTTGTCCGCTGATCTTGCCACGACCTACGGCCCGCACATCGAGCGCGACGCCCGCTTTCCCAACCGCACGAACGTGCAGTTTATGGAAGTGCTCGACCGCCGGAACATCCGGATCGAGATCTGGGAACGGGGAGCGGGATACACTCTCGCCTCCGGCAGTTCGTCCAGTGCGGCGGGCGCGGTGGCGCGCAAGCTGGGTCTTGTCGATGACGAGCTGACCGTGCACATGCCGGGAGGCCGCATTGGCCTGCGCATCGGGGACGACTTCGCCGTGACGATGTCCGGACCCGCCACTCCGGTCGGCCCCATGCGGCTCCACCCCGAAGCGCTGCGCAACCCGGCTGTTGAATAGCCGCCGCTCCGCATTGCCATTGGCGGAAAAACCGCTTTTATCGTCATCATGAAAACGGAAATCCGTTGCTTTTCCGCCACCGCCGCACTCGCGCTTGCGCTTGCGGCCGGATGTGCTTCCACGACGGAGACCGTGCGCGACGGGTGGCGGGAATCGCCCACCGGTTCATTGTTCCGGGGAGACCTCGAGCCGGGCGGCTACCTTTCCGCCCTCAAGCGGGCCAATGAAGAGGCCAACCGCCGCGAGCAATTCGAGGTGAACAAGAGCCCCGACCGTGTCTACAACACTCGCACGGGCCGTTACGAATACCTGCGCGCCGACGCTCCGCGCGTATGGAATGCGGAGAAAGAGCGCTGGGAGCACACGCCGGCGGACCGGCGCGACCGACCGGCGCGCGACACCGACGCCTGAGGTGTCCGCACACGCCGAATGCGCGTCCGGGGCGACCGGAGACATGTCCTGGCCCGAACCTGTCGAAGCGACCGGACGGCTCACCGAGCTGGCACACGCACGCCTCGCAGCGTATGTGCGGACCGGAGACACCGTCCTCGACGCGACAGCGGGCAACGGGCACGACACGGCGTTTCTCGCGCGGCACGCCGGTCCGTCGGGCCATGTGTACGCCATGGACATCCAGAAAGCCGCTCTCGAATCCGCCCGCAAACAATCCGCGCCCGGTACACGCGCCGCGGGCATCACATGGATCGCGGGCGACCATGCACGGCTCATTGAACATCTGCCGCGCGCGCTGGTCGGCAACCTGCGCGCAGCGGTCTTCAACCTCGGTTACCTGCCTGGCGGCGACCATTCCGTGACGACGCGCGCGCCCTCGACCTGCGCAGCGCTCGAGAGCGCCCTCGCCTACCTCGCCGCAGGCGGCGTCTTGTGCGTTACCTGCTACCGTGGCCACCCCGGCGGCGAGGAAGAGTACAGCGCCGTGCTTGAATGGATGAAGCGCCGACGACACAGGTTTGCGCGCGCATGGAGACACATCCCGCAGAACCGCCGCCTTCCGCCCGTTCTCCTCATTGCGGAAAAACAGGCGTGAAGTGGCAGGCCCACTAGGACTCGAACCTAGACTGACGGAACCAAAATCCGAAGTGCTACCATTACACCATGGGCCTGTGTAACACGCGCATCCAACAGCCTCCGCGCCCAGCCCGTCAAGCCCGCAAATGCGCCGCGGAGAAGGATTTTTCCGAGCCTTTGCCGATGCCCCGTCCCGGATTTGCGGACTTGTCAAGGGAGGGCGCGCATGGGAGCCTCCGCGCATTGCCTACACCATGCCGCGCTTGACGAAACAGGAACGCTTCGCCCTCAGCCTTTGTGCGCTGATCTTCGCGCTGGCGGCGGTCGGCTACGTCGTCTTCGGCTGAAGGCGCGGCAAGATGCGCCTTCAGGCGAACCTTCTGAAGAGGATCGTGGCATTGTGTCCACCGAATCCGAGGTTGTTGCTCAGGGCAACGTCCACGGTCTGGCGAACGGCCTTATTGGGCACGTAGTTCAGGTCGCAGTCCGGATCGGGGAACTCGTAGTTGATTGTGGGTGGGATCACGCCCTCGTTGATCGCCTTGATGCAGGCGATGGCTTCGATGCCGCCGGCGGCCCCGAGGAGGTGTCCGGTCATGGACTTGGTGGAGCTGATGCGCACACTGTGGGCGCGTTCGCCGAAGAGTGCTTTGACCGCAGCCGTTTCGGTGCGGTCGTTGTAGGGGGTGGAGGTACCGTGCGCGTTGATGTAATCGACATCATCCGGCGTTAGCCCGGCGTCGGCGATGGCGCGCCGCATGCACTCGACAAGGCCCAGCCCCTCCGGATCCGGCGAAGTGATGTGGTAGGCGTCGCAGGTCGCGCCGTGCCCGCCCAGCTCGGCGTAGATGTGCGCGCCCCGCGACTTTGCATGGGCGAGGGTTTCGAGGACGAGAATTCCGGCACCTTCGCCCATGACAAAACCGTCACGGTGCGCGTCAAACGGTCGGCTGGACTTTTCCGGTGCGTCATTGAAGCGCGTCGCCATGGCTTTCATGTTGCAAAAGCCGGCGAAGCCGATGCGGGTGATCGTCGCCTCACTGCCGCCTGCAATCATGATATCCGCCTCACCCGCGCGGAGGATACGCAGGGCGTCGGCGATGGAGTGGCTGGCGGAGGCGCAGGCGCTGACGATGCCGTAGTTGGGCCCGCGCGCCTTCAACTCGATGCCCACGACCCCGCTCGCCATGTTGCTGATGAGCATCGGGATCATGAACGGCGATACGCGGCGCGGCCCGCTGTCGAAGAGGCGGAAGGTTTGTTTTTCGATCGTGTCGAGACCGCCCATGCCCGAGGCGACGATACAGCCCGCGCGGTAGGGATCGGAAAATCCGCCTTCGAGTCCGGCGTCGCGCACGGCCATCTTCGAGGCAGCGACAGCAAACTGCGTGTAGCGGTCGTTGCGCTTCGCGTCTTTGGGATCCATCCATTCGTTTGGATCAAACCCGACGACCTCGCCGCCCACCTGGCAGGCGTACTCGGTCGTGTCGAAGGCATCGACCCGGCGCAGACCGCTGCATCCTGCGACGAGCCCCTTCCAAAATGCGTCCACACTGAGGCCGAGCGGCGTGACCGCACCCATGCCCGTGACTACGACCCTTTGCGTATCCTCGCGATGGTTCATAATAAAACGAGGCCCCGAAAGGCCTCGCGCAAAAAGTTAAACTTTATTGTCTCCGCGAAAGCGGAGCGGAGAGGCCTTAACCCGCTTTTCCTTTGATGTATTGAATGACCGCGCCCACGGTCTGAAGCTTTTCAGCCTCGGATTCCGGAATCTCGCCGTCGATCTCGTCGCTGAACTCTTCCTCAAACGCCATGATCAACTCGACGGTGTCGAGCGAGTCTGCGCCGAGGTCTTCCAGGAACGAGGCTTCAGGGGTCACCTGCTCTTCGTTCACGTTGAGCTGGTTGACGATGATCTCCTTTACGCGTTCTTCGATGCTCTTGTCTGCCATGATTTTAGCGGGTCAATTGTAGGTAATTGAAGGACTTTCTGTTTCACATCACCATTCCGCCGTCAACCGTAAAAGTCTGGCCAGTGATGTAGCCGGATTCTTCAGAGGCGAGGAAGGTGACAATCTTGGAAATATCGGACGCCGTACCGAGACGACGGAGAGGGACCTGTCCGACGATGGCTTCTTTCAACCGTTCGTCAAGACCCGCCGTCATGTCGGTCTGGATAAAGCCGGGAGCGACGGCGTTGGCGGTCACGTTGCGCTTGGCGAACTCGCGCGCGAGCGACTTGGTCAGGCCGAAGATACCGGCCTTGGCGGCGGAGTAATTGGCCTGCCCGGCGTTGCCCATGAGCCCGATGACCGACGAGATGTTGATGATACGTCCCCAGCGAGCGCGCGCCATCGTCTGGGCAAAAGCGCGCGACCAGTAAAAGCAGCTATTGAGGTTTGTGCGGATGACGGTGTCCCACTCCTCGTCCTTCATGCGCAGGATGAGGTTGTCGCGGGTGATGCCGGCGTTGTTCACGAGGATGTCCACCTGCTTGTGCTCCGCGAGGATCGCCTCGGCGGCGGCGGCCACGGCTTCGCTGTCGGAGACATCGACGGCACGCGACGTAGCCTTGCCGCCGGCGGCGCGGATCGCCTCGGCGGCGGCACCGCAACTCGATTCGCTCTTGCTGACGCACACAACGGTCACGCCTTCTTTGGCAAGATCCTCCGCGATGGCCCGGCCGATACCGCGTCCGGCGCCGGTCACGACAGCCACGCGGTTGTCAAAAGTGAGTTCCATGGCGCATGAATCCGCCATGCCCGCCCCGCCATGGCAAGCGGAAAGACCGCCTCCATGAGGAAGTTCCGCCGACGCAGGCAGGAAAGGAACCGACGACCGCTCCGCTACCCGAGGAAGCGTTCTTTCTCTTCCGGCAACGGCATGCGGCAGGTCTCGCGGCGTCCGAACCAGCGGTAGCGCCGACCCGCGATGCAGCGGTAGAGTCTGTCGCGGAACCGCCGCGGCAGCACCCGCAGGAAGCGCAGCCACCGCCACGGTGCCCGCAACTCGCCACACACCGCGAAGACGGCGTCGCTGCGCACGAACACCTCGCCGCCGCGCACGAAAACGAGGGTCTCCAGTCGCTCCGGATCGACATCCGAACCGGCGAGGAGACGGCGGGCGTAGTCCGATTGCAGGGAGGCAAAGCGAAGCCGCGGCGCGCGTTCGCGGCGCAGGATAAAGTCCACCGCGCCGTTGCAGAGGTTGCACACACCGTCGAAAAGCAGCACGCCGTGAGCCCGCGCAGACTCCGCGCCAGCACCCTCTCCGCCGCCGCTATCCATGATTTGCATCCGCGTTAGCCTCGTCCCTGAATAAGCATATCTAATCGAATTCCGGTAAGCTCCGTTGATAACCGCCGAGAGATTTCGCACGTTCCGGGCCTCCCGGTAGACTCCCTCCAGACCGACGGCGTCCTACGGCGACGGTCTGAAAACAAACAACGTAGAAAACAACATATGAAAAAGACAACGCAAAGACTCACCGCTCTGATCGCCGCGAGCGCGGTTTTCTCCCTCAGCCTCCACGCTTACGACAGCGGAGAGCGCACAAACGAGCCGCCGCGGGCTGACACCGAACAACCGGCGCCTCCGCCGCCGCAGCAGACACCGCCGCCCCCGCCGGACGCGCAGGCCCCGACACCGCCGCCCGCCGCGCCCCAGGCAGACGGCCCCAACATCATTGAGGCGGCGAAGGACGAGGGCAAATTCGAGACGCTCACGAAAGCGCTCGAAACAGCTGGCTTGATCGATGTTCTTCAAGGTGAGGGTCCGTTCACTATCTTCGCGCCGACAGACGAAGCTTTCGAGTCCCTTCCCGAGGGCACCCTTGAAGAACTGATGGAGCCGGAGAACCGTCAGCAACTGCTCCAGATTCTCGCCTTCCATGTCGTGCCTGGCGAAGTGCGCGGCGACGATGTCGAACCCGGCGAAGTGCCGACCGGTCTCGGCCTGCCGGCCGAAGTCACCGTCGACGGCGACGAAGTGCGCATCGACGGCGCGCGGGTCGTGCAGACAGACATTTCCGCGAGCAACGGGGTTGTGCATGTGATCGACCGCGTGATGATCCCGGGTTCCTGAGGCGGACCGGACACGATCCACTGACAGCCGAATTTTACGCCGCCGGGCCCAGCGCCCGGCGGCTTTTTTGTTCCGTCCGGAGGAACCCGGTGGCGGCACCGAGTGTCCGCGCGGAGCGCCCGCGGCAAGACGACTGATCCCTCCTGCGCTCTTTTTTGTTTACGGCTCCGGCTTCCGTCTTCCGCGTTGGACAAAACCGCGCGGGTGCCTATTCTCGCGGAGAAATGGAGTCGAAAAAAGATACATTGGCGATGCCCGGAGACGTCGCCGGGCACACCCTGCCGTCACGGGAGGAACGGGTTCCGGGCTTTTGTGAGCGGCTGTTGCTCGGAACGCTCCGGCGGCTCCCCCACGGCTGCCTCCACCTCGACCAGCCGGACGGCACCCGCATTACTTTCGGCACAGAAGAAGCGGGTGTTGCGTCGGCGCACTTACGCGTCCTCGACCCCGCCTTTTACCGCAAAGTCATCTTTTACGGCGAAGTCGGCTTTGGCGAAGCCTACGTCGACAGACTCTGGGAGACCGACGACCTCACCCGCCTCCTCGCCTACCTCCTCCTCAACGTCGAACACACCCCCGATCTTTCCGGCAGCCGCGTGAAATCGTGGTTCTTCTCTTTCCTCGGCGGCCTGAACACGCTCCGCCACAAGCTGCGGCGCAACTCGAAGGCAAACAGCCGAAACAACATCGCAGAGCACTACGACCTCTCCAATGCCTTCTACGCGCTCTGGCTCGACCCGACATGGACCTATTCGAGCGCCTTTTTCACGCCCTCCGCGCAGACGCTTGAAGAGGCGCAGATCGAAAAATACCGGCGACTCGCCGACCGGCTGCGGCTGCGGCCGGGCATGCACGTGCTGGAGATCGGCTGCGGCTGGGGCGGCTTTGCCCTCTATGCCGCACGCGAACACGGGGTGCGCGTCACCGGGATCACCGTCTCACGGGAGCAGTACACCGAGGCGCGCAAGCGCGTGGAGGCGGCGGGCCTCGCCGACCGCGTCGACATCCGCTTCGCCGACTACCGCGAAATCGACGGACGCTACGACGCCATCGTCTCCATCGAAATGCTCGAAGCCGTCGGCCACGAATTTCTCGGAACCTTCTTTCAGCGCTGCACGCATCTGCTCAGCCGCACCGGTCGCCTCGGTCTCCAGGTGATCGTCAACCCGGACTCTCGCTACAATGCCTCCCGCAAGCGGGCCGACTGGATCAAAAAGCATATATTCCCCGGAGGGCAACTGCCCTCGGTCGCGGCGATGAACGCCGCCCTCAACCGGGCGGGCGATCTCTTCCTACAGCACGCCGAGTCCTTTGGCCTGCACTACGCGCGCACCCTGCGCCTCTGGCGGGAGCGCTTCCACGGCGCCGTCGACGACGTGCGCTCGCTAGGTTTTGACGACGCCTTTATCCGCAAATGGGCCTACTACCTGAGCTACTGCGAAGCCGCCTTCGCCATGCGCAACATCAACGTCCTGCAACTCGTCTACGCGCGCCCCAACAACACCGACCTCTGCCTCCCCGGCGAGGAAACCAGCCGAGATCAGCTCCTATGGCCGCCGCAAGAGCGTTGAGTGCCGCCTGCCCCCCGGCCCGCTGCGCCGGACGGCAAAGCCTTGACGATCACTCCCGCACCGGAGAAACATAACGGCTGTGAAAGGGCAACATCCGTTTCCGTTCGCGCTTCCGGAGTCTTTGCACGCCATGCCCACACCGCACCCACACCGTTCCGCCCCCGGGTATCCCGCAGAGGAACGTGCCCTGCCTGCGGCAGCGGTACCCGCTGCCGTCGGCAGCCACTACATACGGCGGAGCGCGGGGGGAGGCGGAGAGGTCCGCGCCGCGGCGGAAATTATCGACCTCCTCTACACCCAGTCGGTCAGCGGCGTGTTTTTCATGACGGCCGACGAACCGTTTGAATGGAGCGAGGCCGTCGACAAGCAGCAAGTCCTCGAACACTGCTTCGCCCACATGCGGGTCACGCACGCGAACCGCGCGGTCATCAGACAATACCGCGCGCGCCACGAGGATTTCATCGGACTTACGCCGTATGCGTTTTTCAAGCACGATTTGGAGCAGGGCTATCGCGTCTGGCGGGAGTTTTTCGACCGCGGCGAGCTCCACGTCGAAACGGAAGAACGACGCTTCGACGGGACTGCGATTTGGGTAGATGGCCACTACACCTGTCTCTACACGAAGGACGGTCGCGTAGACGGTCTCTTCGGGGTGCAAAACAACGTCACAAAGCGCAAGGAAAACGAAGTCGAAATCAACCGCGCGCGGCAGCGCCTCGAATCCGTTGTAAAAACGCAGCAGGAGATGATTTGCCGTTTTCTCCCCGACACCACGCTCACGTTTGTCAATGAAGCCTACTGCCGCCTCTTCGGCAAATCACCGCAGGAGTTGATCGGCAGGCCCTTCCTTGACTTCGTCCCCCGCGAAGAGCACGAAGCAATCCTCCGCAGCCTCGCCACGCTCGGTCCCGGCAACCCTACGCAGACCTACCTCCATCAATCGATTGCCAAGGACGGAGCCCGTGTCTGGCAGGAATGGACGGACAGTGTCATCCTCGACGACGCAGGCCGCGTCTCCGAGCTTCAGGCGACCGGCCGCGACATCACCAAGCAGAAAGATTTCGAGAACCAGCTCCGGCATGCGAATGAGGGACTGCGCAAAGCCACGCAGGAAGCGCGCGCGCTGGCCCGGCGTGCGGACGAAGCCAACAGAGCCAAGGGCACCTTCCTCGCGACGATGAGCCACGAAATCCGCACGCCCCTCAACGCCATCATCGGTATGGGCTCGCTGTTGCTTGAGACCGGATTGGACACGCAGCGAAGCGACTTCGTGCAGACCATCGTCAAGAGCGGCGAAACGCTTCTGCGCGTGATCAACGACATCCTCGATTACTCGAAGATCGAAACCGGCCGACTGGAGCTGGAGTCGGAAGTCTTCCGCACGATGGACATTGTCGACAACTCGCTTGGCATGATCGCTGCGACGGCGCGCCGCTCCGGTGTCGAACTCACCCACTACATCGATCCGGCCACACCGGCCGAATTCGTCGGCGACAGCACGCGGCTGCAGCAGGTCATCACCAACCTCCTCTCCAACGCCGCACGCTTCACTCCGGCAGGAGAAATCCATGTCTCGGTCACCGCACGGCCCCGCAACGACAACGCACTGTGGGACCTCCACTGCGCGGTGAGCGACACTGGGTCCGGCCTCGACCGCGAAACCCTCAGGCACCTCTTCCAGCCCTTCACCCAAGGCGGCGATCCCGATACCCGCAAGTCGGGAGGCGCCGGGCTGGGACTCGCCATCTGCAAGCACATCGTGGGGCACATGGGCGGAACCATCGGTGTCGAAAGCGAACCCGGCAAGGGATCGACCTTCCGTTTCCACGTGCCGCTTGCACCGGAGCGGCCGGATTACAAGGTGTATGTCCGGCACCACTCCGCACCGTACGAGGGAGCACGGCTCCTTATTGTCGACGACAACGCCAACGTAAGGCGCCTCCTCACCACCCTCGCGGCCGTGCTCGGAATGCGCCCCACAGCCGTCGCCGCCCCTGAAGATGCCCTGCGCGCCGCCTCCTCGGGAGAGGCCTACGACATCGCGCTCATCGACCACGATTTGGCAGGCCTCGACGGTGCCGCGCTCGCCCGCGGTATACGCGACTGCGGCGCGCGTTTTCCCCTCATTCTCCTCACAAGATCGATCCCGCCCCACGACGCGCGTGCGGCAGACGGACTGTTTGCGGGCATCCACGCCAAACCTGTCCGGACGGGACACTTGTCAAATACAATGCGGGAAGTGCTTGAAGGCGGCAACTCCGGACGCTGACGCCCCCTCCGTCCCTCCCCTGTCAGGCCGACTCGGCCAGTTCATTGAGGGCCCGCAGATCGAGCTTCCCGGAGGCAAGACATGGAATTGCGTCGACCCGCTTGATGATCCGCGGAATCCACAAATTCGGCAGGCCGCGCTTTGTCAGGCGCGTGCGCAAGGCGTCCGGCTTGATCTCGACAGCCGCGAGCACAACAAGAGCTTCTCCCTTTTGGTTGTCGTAGACGCCGGTCACGGCGACGAGCGGTGATTCGGAATCCTGCAGGCCGAACTCCTCAATAATCGCCTGCTCCACAGTTCCATGCGGCACCATTTCCCCGCCCAATTTGGAGAACCGGCTCAACCGTCCCTCGATGTAGAAGAAACCTTCGTTGTCGATCCGCGCAAGATCTCCTGAGACGAACCACCCGTCGCGGAAGCACTGCCGGGTTGCGACCGGATCATCGAGGTAACCGCCGAAAACATTCACGCCCTTCAGCTCGAGGATACCCAACTCACCCCGGCGCTTCACCTCCGCCGTGGACGGATCCACAACCCGCGCTTCCATTCCGGGAAACAAACGGCCCACCGAGCCCTCGCGGATCTCCGCCGCAGCCCCTTCGCGCGCGGGCAGGTTGCAGCTCACAACCGGCGACGTCTCCGTCAAGCCGTAGCCTTCGAGGTAATTTCCGCCGAACGTCGTTTCCCACTTCTTGTGGAAACCCTTAGGTGTCTTCTCCGCTCCGCCCACGACAAAGCGCAGGCTCTTCAGCTTAGCGGGCTCCACCCGTTTGAAATAAGGCCGGAAAAACGTCGGCGTGCCCATCATCACCGTCACTTTCTCCGCCTCGACGGCGTCCGCCACACGGCGCGTCTCCAGCGGCGACGGCAGCGTGACGATCCGCATGCCCGTGAAAAACGGATACCAAACCGTCACAGTGAACCCGAAGCTGTGGAAGGTGGGCAGACAAGCCATCATTGTCTCCCGCGCGTCGAGAAGACCGCAACTCTCGATCTGCAGGCAGTTCCCGATGATATTCGCATGCGTGAGGGCCACCCCTTTGGGATCGCCCGTGCTTCCGCTGGAGAAGAGAAGCCCCGCTTCGCGCCCGCCTCCGGCCGTCGGCACGCCCCACTTGCGGATGAGCCAGGAAGCCGGGAGCAGCCGGATGGCAAGGAGATTGAGAATAATGTCTATTTTACGGATTGTCTTCCGTTCCTCCGCCAGATCGATGCACGCCTCCGTCCACGGAAAATCCGGCACCTTCTCCTTCACCGCGCCGGCGGAGAGAATCGTACGCAGTCCGGCTTTGGCGATACACTTCTCCGCGGCCGCGCGGCCGACCGTGAAGTTGAGGTTCACGGGGACCTTGTCGAGCATGGCGAGGGCAAGATTCGCCACAAGCGTCCCGATGCCCGCGGGAAAGACCACGCCCACCCGCGGCTCGTCCTCAAGGCGCGGACGCCAGCGCTCGGCCATGACCCGTGCCACGGCAAGGAGCATGGCCCCCGAAAGCGCCCGCCGGTCCAGCGTGCGGTCGACGACAAAGGTTTTACCGCCCCGCCGGGAGAGCCCGTGCACCGCCCGCGCGGCAACGTGCCCGCTCAATTCCGGTCTCGCCGCAAAGTCTTTGTGTCCGGTGTCCAGCACCGCCAAGGGCTCGTCAGTCATGGGGAGGGAGGGGTGTGCGGGTTTAGGAGTCGCGTGTATTCCACAATAGCTCCAAAGCAAGCACTCCGGCGGCGTGAGACAATGCCAAAATCGGACCTCAAACCCGCGCCGCACGGCGCACGGCCCGCCGCGCACTCCGAAACACGGCATCCACCTCCGGCCACGAAACCACCGGCCCGTAGCGGATATGGCGTAACTCCGCACGCACGCGGGCCGAATCCGGCCCGCCGCTTTCTCTATCCGCCCCGGCGGCACGCAAGCGCCGCAAAAACCGTCCCGCTTTCGCACGGGTGCGCGCGCTCCCGCTCCGGATGCGCGCGCGGGTCAGCACCCACCGCAGGGCCACACGGAACAACACCCAAACGATGACAGCAATGGCGATATTCCGCACGAGAATGAGGATGTGGCGCAAGTCCCACGGCCCGCCGAACCATTCGCGCAGAGCAGAGAAAGCCGAACGCAGCGTCGCCTCGGTGGAATCACGCACAGTTTGGAAAACCGCGCCGATCCCCGAAACAAGCTGTTGCTGCTGTTCCCGGTCGAAATTCACGACGCGGCGGTACCAGATCACGCGCAGACTATCCATATACGCGGCCCATGTGCGGTCGGCCTGCGCCTGCGTGCCGCCCGCTGTCGCTTCCTCCGAAGGCTGACCGATGGCCCCGGACAGTCCCGCGGGCGTCGGCTCGAAATGCAGCCACCCCTGCTCCGGATCGAAAATCTCCGCCCATGCATGAGCGTGGCGGTTGCGCACCATGAAGTAATTCTCGAAACCGTTCCAGTCGCCGCCATGGAAACCCACAACGACCCGCGCGGGGAAACCCGCGCGCCGGGCAACAAGAACGAAAGCTCCCGCAAACAGCTCACAATGTCCCGCCACGTCCGAATCCAGCCAACGGGTAAGGATGTCTCCGTCGCCCTCGGGAATATCCGTGCGCAGACTGTAGCCCCGTCCGTGTTGCAAGAGTGCCACCGCCCGTCGCCCGAAGGTCTCGGCATCCATCGCCTCCGTGTCCCCGCCCCGCACGGCGGCGACCGCATCATCCAGTACCCGGAGGCTCGCCGCGTCGCCGGGCAGTCCGAGGGTTGTGAGCGGGTATGCCTTCTTCCCTCCGCCGGAAGCCTCCCCGGCCAAGGCGCGGATCAGCGGTTCGTCCGCTTCGTGCAGCGGAAGCACATCCGCGTGCTGAAGCCCGGTAAGCTGGTAGAAGAGCACGTTGCCGGGAGCCTCGCGCATGGCGGCGGTACCCGTCGCGTCGCCGACAACCACATCATGGCGGCTTTGAAAGCGCACATGGCCGAACGATCCGGGAAAGGGCAGAAACCGGCTCACCCCGCCCTCGAAATACACCGTCCACGGCGTCCCGCCGCGGGGCTGCCGCAACACGGCAGGCGCGGCGACAAAATTGCTCGACACACTGCGTCCGCGCTCCCTCAGCGATTCTGAAACGGAAAACCCCTCCGGCGTGTATTCGTCGAGCACGAGCATACGCCAGTAGGGCGAGCGGCGGGGCCGCACCGGTCCGACGTCGGCGCGGAACGCCACCGAGTCGTCATTCATGATGCTGACAATGTCACCGTAGGTGATCTGCTCGCTGAAGCCCGTGTAGGTCCCCCGCGCCTGCATCGTCAGAAACGGCAGCGTCTGTCCCAGCTCAAAGCGCGGCAAGGAAATGAAGAGCAATGAAGCCGAAAGCATCATGCCCGAAAAGAGCACTCCACTGAAGATAATGAGGCGCGAGTCGAAAAGACCGCGCACATCGCGCAAAAACCGCCGCCAGCAAAAGCGCTTCCATGCATTGTCGGGCACGGTGTCCTCCGGAGAAAAGCTCTCCGAGAGGTTCACAACGAAGAGAAAGAGCATCACCAGCGGGGTGTACAGGGCCAGCTGCAGGGCAAAGGAAATCTCCAGCGTGAGCACGCCGGATACGACGACGAGAATGAGCGTGAGGACAACGAGTTGCAGGTCTTCGCGGCGGGTCCGTGGCTGGAGGGTGCGCAAGAGCGCGAGCAGGATCACCATCCGGATCAACGGCGGGATGAAGTCGCCCCCGGCGAGAATGAAGTCGCTCACCACGAAAACAACGATCACCGGCGTCTGGACCCGCCAGAACCATGCCGGAAGGGAAGCCGCCACCGGCGGCCAAAGCACCGCCGCCATCATAAGAATGGCCGCGCCGCGCACCATCCAGTCGAGCCCGAGGTCGAGGGAGAAAATGTTCCAGAGCGAAAGCAGCCCCAGCAACCCCCCGAGGATCCACTTCATGCGGTAGAGATCCGCGTAATCAAGCTTGGCCAACCGTGATTCCATCTGCCAGACAAAGGACGGATTCGCTGCCTTCCGGCCGGAAGGTCAGCAACGTTGCAAAGCGCGGCTCTTCGCCCGCCGGACCGCAGTCCTGCGGCTGCAGACGCGCCAGCGCGTCGAAGACGGCGTGGAGTTCGCCGAGGTTGTGTACGGGACGCGCGCGCTCGCGCGGAAAGGCCACTCCCTGCAACCTTCCTGCTCGGTAGAGGTCTTCCACCACAGTCGCCGCGAAGGAGCAGAACTTCTCGAACTGCGCCTCCAGCCGCCACTGCCGGGCGGAACCGCCGAGCGACACGACGTAGGAATGCCGTGTCTCCTCGAAGTCCTCCCGCACGGTGAGCCGCCCCTGCCGCGCCGTCGCTCGCCAGTGGATTTGCCGAAGGGGGTCGCCCGGGCGGTAGTCCCGCAGGTTGCGCAGGTCGGCACCGTAGCCGGCGCGGTGTGAGAGACGGCCCATGGGCCGCGCCGCTCGGGCGCGGGAAAAGGTGAGCGGCGCGTCAATCTTGGCCGGCCACACGAGCACAGGGTGCTCCATGGGAAACTCAATCGACTTGCGCAAAAAACCAAAGGGGAATTTCGAGACAAGCCGCCGCAGGATAACCACTTCTTCGCCACGCCGCGAAGGCTTCCAGAGCCATTCCAGTTTTACCGTGTCGCCCGGCAAGATACCGCGCCGCAGGTGGAGGACCTTCTTGTCCGCGCCGATGTGCGTGTCGATCTCGAAGGCAATACTGTAGAGCGGCAGGCGGCGGTGAGCGTTGTGGACCTCAACCGCCACCGGCGCGGACTCTCCTGCCCGGAAGGGCCCCGAGACAGCCAAGCGCCAACGACACCCCTTGAAGTTAAGCCACGAGAGGACCCCGCTCAGGAGAAGACTCGACAGCAGAAGTGCGAGCGCGATGTAGAGAATGTTCTGTGAGGTGTTGAAGGCCGCCGTGCCGATGCCGAGGCAAAGCAGGATCAACACGGCACCCGCGCGCGTCGGCAAAGTGCGGTGACCGCGCGGAGGTTTGAACAACTGCACGACAAGTCGCACGGCACTCCACAACGGCCGCCGCCGCACAAAGAAACCGGGATCGCGCCACTCCGCATTCCGCTCCGCGGGCACCGGAGTTCCGGCTTCCCGCTCCACTGGCGGCACCTCGCTCATCAAACCGGTTGCGGCACGCGTTCGACGATCTTTCCGAGGATTCCCTCCACGGCGTGCCGTTCCTCGATTGCGTCGCCGCTTGCACGCCGCAGCACGAGCCGGTGCGCCAGCGTGGGCACCACCAACTGCGCGACATCCTCGGGGATGACAAACGAACGTCCCCGCAGAAGTGCAAGCGCCTGGGCCGCCGTGCGCAGGGCGAGGCTGGCGCGCGCCGATGCCCCGGCGCGGAACTCCGCTTCCGTCCGCGTCGCACCCACGATCCTCAGGAGGTACTCCAGAACACTGTCCTCGACAAATACCGATGGCACGAGATCCTGGAAGCCCGTCAACTCACCGCCCGACACCACCGGCTCGATGTCGATCTCGTCATAGCGCAGGAAGCCGCCGCGCAGAATCTCCATCTCATCCTTGAAATTCGGATACCCCATGTGCAGGCGCATGAGGAAACGGTCCATCTGGCTTTCCGGCAGCGGAAACGTGCTCTCGTAGTCGACCGGATTCTGCGTCGCCACAACCATGAAGGGGCGGCCGATGGGCAGCGTCTCCCCGTCCTGCGACACCTTGCCGCGGTCCATCGCCTCAAGGAGCGCGCTCTGCGTCTTCGGCGTGGCGCGGTTGATCTCATCGGCCAGCACGATATTGCTGAAGACGGGTCCGCGCTTGAACGTGAAGCTGCGCTCCCGGTCATCATAGATGCTCACGCCAATCACGTCGGAAGGGAGCAAATCGCTCGTGAATTGAATACGGCTGAACCCCGAATCGAGCGACCGCGCGAGGCAATAGGCGAGCGTCGTTTTCCCCAACCCCGGCAAGTCCTCGATCAATGCGTGTCCCGAGGAAAGCAGACAGACTAGAATGTTCTCAATCGCTGCATCCTTGCCTTTGATCACACGGGCGATGTTGGCCTTCATGCCTTCCATCGCGTCGCGAATGCGCGGAGCGGGTATCGTGTCGGTTTCCATACTCACACGGGAGCCTACCGGTCTTTCCGCCGAAGTCCAACTCCGGCCCGCCCTTTCGGGTAAATCACCCATAAAAAAACCCGCCGAAGCGGCGGGTTGACAGAATGTTTAGAAATTTAACAGGGAGGTCAAAGGGTCGGAAACGGGAATTCTCCGAATCCGCCGGCGAATGATTCCCATCCACTGTCCGACGCGTTCGAGAAGTAGAAGAAGGATTCCGCTTCTTCCGGAGTCGACCAGAACCATACGAAATAACCGTCCTGCTGGAAGTAGGTCCACTGCGTGCCCTCGGGGTTCGCGACGATATCATGGCGCACGTAGCCGATCCAGCCGAGGTCAAGGTGGTACACCCACGGGAAAGCCTCGTAATAGACCCATCCAAGCTGCTGTGACTCCGCCCAGCGGTCGTTTGCCGCACGCAGGTAGCCGATGCGGGCATCCCACACCCACGTCCCCACTTCGAGGTCAAGTGGCGGAAACTCCGCCTCCGGATCGACGATATCCGGAATCCCGTCGCCGTCCACATCGGGGAACCCGGAAAACTCGACGGCGAAGAGGAGCGAGTCATAGCTCACCGATAGGTCAGCCGATTGCATCACCCCGTAGAAACGACCGCCTTCGCGGTAGAGGACGGTTTCGTGGAAATTATACATGTCGCCGCCCGCCGTGAGGGTGATCAACCCTTCCGGACCTTCCAGAACGAGTGTTTCCGTGTCCACCACTGTGTAGTTCACTGTGCCGGAAATCGTCTGCCCGTTGCGCGAGAGGCTCAACGATATCGTCTCTGTCTCCGGATCGTACGTCGAGATGCCGGAGGCTCCACCGACCGTCGTCCCCTGCGGTGTCTGTGGCCCATAATCGTCCCAAGGGCCATCCCGGCGGACAACACCGACGATGGGCGAAGCCACCGAGTTCTCCGGAAGCGAAGCGTCCGGAAGCTGCATGTAGACGGTGCCCACGTCGAGGCGCGTCCCGGCGTCGAGATTGATGGCCTCATAGCCGCTTTCGTAGACGTCCGAATCCGCGTCAAGCGCACGCAGACCGCGCAGAAGAACGTGGGTGGCGTCGCCCGCCGCCGTGGTCCCTGCCATCGGCGCGAAACGGAACTCAAGGTCCATGAGCACTTGGTCAAAGGAACTCAGCGAACGGAACGGCTCGATCCCGGCCGTAAACGATTGGGCGGCGTTCAACGCCGGCGCAAGGAGCACAGCCGGAAGGATTATTTTGGGAAGGAATCTCATGATATAAAAATAATGACTGGATGTATAGACCCACGGCAGTCCAAAGCCAACAAAAAACGGCGGTGGGTGTTTCCACCCCTAATCATTAGCGACGCAGGAAAAGGTTCACCGTGCGGGTGAAAAAACTTG